>JAYVBS010000232.1:0-2602 GCA_043750315.1 Chitinophagaceae bacterium | reverse complement strand
ATCAGCCAAAGAATAATACACTTTATCATTTACTTCATCTACACCAAATAATTGTGAAAGTTCAGCTGTTGGCTTGGTTAATTGATAGGAAGATTTTTCTTTAATTTTTCCTAAATACAAACTATTCATACCATCTTTTTCTGAGCTAAATAAAAATGTGTTGCCATCTTTAAAAAAATGCATATCATCATTTATATCTACATAATACTTATTTGTTTCATCATAAAATACTGAAGATTTCCCTGTTTTAGCATCAGTACTTAAAAGTTTCAAATTATTTTGCAACCTATTTAACCAATATACACAAAGCTTATCATCATTGGCCATCCACTTAATTCTTGGAATATAAATATCAGTTTCTGTGCCAATATCTGCTTTAATTGTTTTATTAGTTTTTACATTATAAATGTAAATGCCTATGGTTGAATTAGCATCTCCTGCTTTTGGGTATTTATAGTTGTATTGAGTTGGGTAAAGACTATCGAAAATTGTAAATGCAAATTCTGGTACTTTGGTTTCATTAAATTTATAAAATGCTATATAGTTACCAGTATTACTCCAAGCAAATGCTTTTGAAAAACTAAACTCTTCTTCGTAAACCCAATCACAATTCCCGTTAATAATTTTATTCCATTTGCCATCAGAAGTTATTGCAATAGTTTTATTTGAAGTTAGATTCTTTACAAATAAATTATTGTCCTTAACAAAAGCAACTTGATTTCCGTCTGGTGAAAGTGTTGCATGTAAAATTTTAGCAACATCAATTTGTTGTGTTAGTTTATTTTTTAAGTTAAACACATAAACTTTTGCTTTGCTACTATGTCTGTAAATAAATTCTCTTTCAGTAAATATTAGAATCTTTTTTTCATCATCACTCCATACAATATCACTTAAACTTAAAGCTATACCATCTTTTGTTTTGGCTTCGCCATTCTTTATAATTGTTTCAACAATTTCACCAGTTTCAAAACTTTTCTTAACAATATTTTCTTCAAAGTTTTCAAAATAAAAATTACCATCTTTCATGCTATTAAATCCTTGAATAGATTCTGCACGAAAAGTTCCTTTTTTATAAATATCTTCAAGCGTTATTTTTTTAGCTTGAGAATTTGTGATTAACGGAAAAAATAGGGCTAAAACAAATAGTTTCTTCATGAATTTATATTTAGATTGTAAAAATATAGGTTTCAAATTTGGTTGAGAAAATTTTGGATGAACGAAATGTTTGATATTTTTGTAATTTTGCCTGATTCAAATCCAAACATAAAGATCATACTTGTGCAACACACTTTTGCTCGGTTTGTTTGGTTACAAATTTTAAATGAATAAAGTTTCTGTTTATAGAAAAGAGCATTTTAATGCTGCCCATCAATTGTATAACAAAGATTGGGATGTTGAAACCAATAAAAAAATATTTGGTAAATGTGCCAATGAAAATTATCATGGTCATAATTATGAATTGGTAATAAAAGTTACTGGATTGATTGATGAAAAAACTGGCTTTGTTATTGATGTAAAAGAACTTAGTAAAATAGTAAATGAATTTATCATAAAAAAATTTGATCATAAAAATTTAAACTTAGATACACAAGAATTTAAAAACTTAAATCCAACAGCAGAAAATATAGTTGTGGTTATTTTTAATTTATTAAGGCCTCACATTAATGCTGAATTAGATTTAAGAATTACTTTATATGAAACTGATAGAAATTATGTTAAATACCCCTCATAAAATTGAATTAAGTGATATAGAAATTGATGAACAAGGAAATGATCATATCAGTTCTTGCTATAGCACCTCTTTAAAAGCTGATGCATTTGAAAAAACAGATGATGAAAAAATAAAAATTATTGCTCATCATTTTGAAGCTATTATGAATACTTTGGGCCTAGACCTTTCTGATGATAGTTTAAAAGGTACGCCTAAGCGTGTTGCAAAAATGTATGTGAAAGAAGTTTTTTCTGGTTTAAATCCTGAGAAAAAACCTAAGGCTTCGATGTTTGAGAATAAGTATAAATACAACGAAATGTTGGTTGAAAAAAATGTTTCATTTTATAGTTATTGTGAACATCATTTTGTACCAATTAAAGGTGTAGCTCATTTAGCATACATTAACAATGGACAAAATATTGGCTTAAGTAAATTGAATAGAATAGTTGAATATTTTGCTAAACGACCACAAGTTCAAGAAAGACTTACTATGCAAATAGGGAAGGAGTTGCAAGACATTTTAGGCACTCAAGATGTTGCTGTTTATATAGACGCAAAACATTTTTGTATTGCAAGCAGGGGAGTGAAGGATGATAAAAGTACAACCGTTACAACCTTTTATGGTGGTGCATTTCAGCAACAAGAGAAAAAAGATGAATTTTTAAAATATTTAGAAATAAATATGGAGAAATAATTTATTGAATAATAATTTCTGTAATTACTGTTTCACCAAACTCTTCATTAATCCTTTGTTTTATTAAATCTTTTTGAAAGTGCAATTCATTTTTCAATGCACCAACATGTGTTGTAATAAATAGTTTTTGATTGATGATTTGAATTTTGTGGGTGTATTTAGCAATGGTTTTTCCCATAATTTTTTCCCACACTTCT
>JAYVBS010000231.1:0-2613 GCA_043750315.1 Chitinophagaceae bacterium | reverse complement strand
AACCATATAAAAGTTCCAAGCAAGAAAGGTTCTGGTCGTATTTTATTAGTATAAGGTAGAATTGCAGATAGTATTACAAAAATATTTATAATAATTATTAACCACTTAATTTCTTTTAGTGAAACAAAGTGTAATCTTAAACCTTGAATTACTTTTCTTTTGTTATAATTAAAACTAAACTGCATAAAATATAATTGCGAATGTATATCCAAAATAAAAAAGCCATTAGAAAATTTCCTAATGGCTTATTCTATAAAGTTTTTAAATTATAGTTTATAACTTAACCCAACACCAATACCATGTTGTATTTGAAGTTTGCCAACTTCTAAATCATTATATCGTAAATTAACACTAACTGTTGCACCAATATGTTTGTTTACAGTCATCGTAACTAAGTTAGTCCAATCCATAATTATATTTCCTGGATTCTTTAAATAATTACTATAGAAAGTTGCAAACCCTTTATAATTTATTCCTTTTGCAATATCGTAATCTGCTTTAGCTTGTACAAAAGCACCAATACCAAAACTGGTGGTTTTACCAGCATCAACTCCAAACAAATTCAAAGCTTTTTGTTCAGTTGCTAACTTTGTAGTGATGTTGATCATTGCTGGAGAGAAAATCAATGAAAATTTAGCATCTGTCTTATACATAAAACCTGGACCAAATTTTATAGAACCTGGAGACATAAAATATCTGTCAAACTGAGATTCTAAACTAAACAAAGTTGCAAAACTCCATTTTAGATTTTTCATATCAATGGCATAAGTAGAAGTAAAGTTTATATAATCATCAGTTTTATTAAACCCACTTCCTGCAGAAGTAGTTTTCGTCATTCCATAACGAGCTCTAATATTATTTAACCAAGATGTTTTTCCTTTTTTTTTGTCGAAATCAAAATCAACTAAGGCTCTTAAGCCTATGGTTTGCTCTTCTCCACCTTTTACTATACCCCAAGCATCGTTTCTACCAGCTTCTGTAAGTACAAGATTAAATGTTCCATCTTTTGTCCAACCATCTTTTATTTCTTTTTTTGTAGTTAATGCTTTTGCAGCATCGTCAGAAGATTTTTTTGCTTCTTCAGTAGTCTGAGCCATTAATATTGTTGATGAAAAAGAAATAACTACAATTAAAAGGTATTTTTTCATTATTATTGATTTTGTTAATAAAATATATAAAATAAAAACTAAGTAATTATTCTTGGCTTTCTATAGTACTTGCTCCAGATTGGCTTTCAGCTATTCCATCATCTAAAATATCTTGATCTCTATTTTCATTCCATTCAATAATAAAATTATTTCTTCCTTCACCTAAAATCAGTTTAATAAATTTTTGTTGAGATAGCTCGAGTATAGAAAGAAATAAGAAGATTGCATGAATTCTATTTTCACATACTTCGAATATTTTTTCAAAAGAAACTGTTTTTTCTTTTTCAACAGTTGCCAACATATAATCTTTACTTTCTTCAACAGTATAATTATATTTTATTACAGTGTGTACTGGTTTGTTTTGACGATCGTGAACTCTTGTCATTACTTTTTCAAAAGCCTTCATTAGCTTAAATAAAGTAATGTTTTGTATTTCTGTGCCTTCACCACTTTCTTCACCAATGGCAATAAGTTCTTTTTGTAGATTGCCTCTTTTAATCATCAGCATTCTCATGGCTTCCATTTCAGCCATTTCTGCAGCAACTTCTTTAAATCTTTTATATTCTAAAATTTTATCTACTAATTCTTGTCGAGGATCAATCTCATTTCCCTCAGCATCAATTTCTTTTCTTGGTAAAAGCAACCGAGCTTTAATTCTCATAAGTGTAGATACAAACAAAATAAATTCACTTCCTAACTCAATACTTAGTTTTTCTTTGGCATGAATATGATCTAAAAAATCATTAATTATTTTTGTAATATTGATATTATATATATCCAATTCATCTCTTTCAATGAAGAATAATAATAAATCAAAAGGCCCTTCGAATTCGGGCAACTTTATTTGATATTGAGTAGTATTCATACAGCTTTTATGTTATGCAAATAAACTACTTTGATAGCAATACATACAAAATAAAAAGCCTTAAATAATTGATTATTGCTAATCTTTTATTTAAGGCTTACTGATTAGAAAGCTAAATTATTTTCTTATTGCATCTCTAATTTCAGCTAATAATTTATCAGTTGAAGATGGTTGTGCAGGTGCAGCAGGAGCTTCAGCTTCTTTTTTCTTCATATTGTTTATGGCTTTAATAACCATAAACATTACAAGAGCAATTACTAAAAACTCAATAGCAACTGTAATAAAAGCACCATATTTAATAGCTACTTCAGCGTTTTCTCCCTCAGCTGCTTTAAGTACGTACTTCATATCATTGAAGTCTACACCACCAGATAACATACCAACTGCTGGCATTACCATACCATCAATAAAAGAAGAAGTTACTTTTCCGAAAGCACCTCCCATTACAAAAGCAATGGCCATATCAACTAAATTACCTTTAAGAGCGAACTCTTTAAATTCTTTCATCATTCCCATAAAAATTGTTTTTGGTTAAAAAATAATGGGTACAAGATACAACTTTAATGATTTAGATATTATTTTTTTAACCCAGGGTAAACC
>JAYVBS010000230.1:0-6095 GCA_043750315.1 Chitinophagaceae bacterium | reverse complement strand
ATGAAACCAGAGATGGGCAATGGCCTTTTGCAACTATTTTAAGTTGTATCGATAGCAGAACTTCTGCAGAATTAATTTTTGATCAAGGATTGGGAGATATTTTTAACATTCGAATTGCTGGAAATATAGCTAATACAGATATTTTAGGCAGTATGGAATTTGCATGTAAAATTGCAGGATCAAAGTTAATAGTTGTTCTAGGCCACACAAAATGTGGAGCTGTAAAAGGTGCTTGTGATCATGTTGAAATGGGAAATTTAACAGAGCTTTTATCTAAGTTACAACCATCAGTTTATGAAGAAAAAGAAACTGAAGTTTCTCTACGCAATTCAGCTAATTCGAATTTTGTTGAAAATGTCTCATCTATAAATGTTCGACGAACAGTTAAAAATATTATTGAAAGAAGTTACATTATTGAACAAATGGTTGAGAATGGAGAAATAGGAATTGTTGGTGCTATGTATGATGTTGAAACTGGTACTGTAGAATTTTATAAAAATGTTGAATTCATAAAAGATGAACAAAATCCTAATTTTAGTGTTGTAGAATTAAGACACTAATGATTAAATGAATCTCTCAAAAAATCTAAAATGCTTAGCTAAGAATTATGATTAATAAAAAATTTGATGCGATACATACTATTCATGAATTAAAACATGCATTGCCATCGCAGCAGGCTTTAAAAGATTTTATTCATCATAATACCTTACATGTTTTTCAGCACATGAAATTTTACGATGCAATTTTTAAAGCATCAAAAATATTTGGTTTTCAGGTAAGTTTAGAATTGCAAGATTATAGAACCTTATATAAAACCAAAAGAATTCGAGAAGATATTCTACTGCAAGCTATTGAAAATAAAAAAGGCTCAAATGAAATTAATGTTTGGAAAGAAAAATTAATCAATAAAACATATAATACCATTAATGAGCCCCGAATTGGTCAGTTAAGAAAATATTGGAAAGAACATTTTGAATTCGATTTAGATAATAATGTGCATCCTCTTTTATTTAGAATTATTTGTAGTTTTTTAGATCAAGGTATTGCAATAGAAAAATATCCAGTTGCAAATAAATCATTTATTGAAAGTATTCATCATTTAGAAAAAACAAGCTTTGTAAGTTTCTTTAAAACTAAAGAAGTTCGTGAACAATTTTTAAATGGAAATTATTCCATTGAATCTTTATTGAAAATTATTGTTGGAGACGAAGCCTATTTCGATCAATATTTATTCGATCAACAGTTTGCACACCATGGATGGAGTGGTTTTGTTTCTGCAGTTGAAGACAATCCTCAAACATTACTAGATTATAAAAAAATAACATTAAAAGAATTTATAGAATTTGAATTGCTTTTAGAACTTGATACTTTAAATTTTCATTTAAAAAATAATTGGAAACCTATTTGTTCAATTACAACTGAGCCTCCAATTAATTTGTTTGAGGACATAGTAAAAACAGAATTTTCAGAAGTAATAGAAATTTGGCAAGATGCTTTTGAGTTTAGTTATTATGATACCGTATTTGCTGGAATTTTATTATCAAAAAAAGAAAATGATATAAATAAACAAAGCAGTTTTCAAGCAATTTTTTGTATTGATGAAAGAGAGTGCTCTATTCGTAGACATGTAGAAGCAACGGATAGAAAAAGTGAAACCTTCGGTGCCCCAGGTTTTTTTGGAGTTGAATTTTACTTTGAACAAGAAGACAATAAATTTTATGATAAACTTTGTCCAGCTCCAGTAACTCCTAAGTTTTTAATAAAAGAGTTTAATTCATCAAATACAAATAAAAAAAGCGAAGCATTATATTCAAAACATACACATAGTTTAGTGGGTGGTTTCTTAGCAAGTTTATCTATTGGATTTTTTGCCTTGCTAAAAAAAATTCAGTTATTGTTCTTGCCAAAAATGAGTCCTGCTATTAGTGATGCTTTTTCTCATATGGATAGAACTTCTACTCTTACCATTGAAAATAAAAGTATTGAGGATGTTGAAAACAACTTACAAATTGGATACACTTTAGATGAAATGTTTGCAAGAGCTGAAGGATTTTTAAGAGGAATCGGCCTTGTGAAAAATTTTTCTTCTTTAATTTATTTTGTAGCACATGGTAGTAGTAGTGCCAACAATCCTCATCATGGTGCACATGATTGTGGTGCTTGTAGTGGCAGACCAGGAGCTACAAATGCAAGAGTAATTTCTTTTATATTAAACCATAAAATAATTCGTGAAAAATTAGCAGAAAAAGGAATTATTATTCCTCAACAAACTCAATTTGTTGCTAGCATGCACGATACTGCTGCAGATATTATTAACTTTTATAATGTTGAAAATTTAAGCAAAGAAAATTTTATCAAACATCAACAAAATATTCAAACATTCGAAACTGCTTTAAATCTTAATGCCAAAGAAAGAAGTAGAAGATTTGCTTCGATAGAAACAAAAAAAGAAATTGAACACATTAGAAAAGAAATTTTGAATCGTTCTGTCTCATTGTTTGAACCTAGACCAGAATTAGGTCATGGAACAAATGCTTTAGCAATTATTGGAAATAGAGATATTACAAAAGGGTTATTCTTAGACCGAAGAGCTTTTTTAAATTCATACGATTACAAAACTGATCCTGATGGAAAAATATTAGAAGCTGTTATGAGGCCAATTGGATTAGTTTGTGGTGGAATTAATTTAGAATATTATTTTTCTCGTGTTGATAATATTAAACTGGGTGCAGGAACAAAACTTCCACATAATGTTATGGGTCTATTTGGTGTTGCAAATAGCAGTGATGGTGATTTAAGACCAGGCTTGCCTTGGCAAATGATAGAAGTGCATGACCCTGTTCGTTTATTGGTTATAGTAGAACATCAACCAGAAATTGTTTTAAAAGCAATTCAAACTACAGATGAAATTTATGAATGGTACAAAAACGAATGGGTACATATAGCAGCATTTCATCCTACAGAAAAATGTTTTTATTATTTTAAAGATGAAGTTTTTGTAAAGTACCATCCTTTAACAAAAAAATTGAATACTATCGATAATATGGATCACTTTTTTGAGAAAGCTAAAGAAATGGAAACAAATCATATTGTAGATGCAACAGAAGAAAATCTTCCAGTACACTTATTAAATTATAACTAAATGCAGTTGATACTTTCACTATTTATTATAATTCCAATTTTAGCTTTTTTGTTGAGTTTATTTTTCAATAACAAAAACGAGAAAGGTTTAGCATTTCTTATACAAGCTACAACAGGATTATACATTGTTGCCTCAATTTCATTTTTACTATTTTGGATTTCTAAAGATTCAAATATTGCAATTCAAAAAATATTAACCCTTTATAAAACCGATGGTTTTGAATTTGCTTTTGTGCTTTTTTACGATATCAATACTGCTGTATATAGTGTTGTTGGATCTATTGTATTTTATTTAGTAGCAAGATTCAGCCATTTTTATATGCACAGAGATGAGGGTTTTAAAAGATTCTTTAACACGGTTTTGTTTTTTTTGATAGGCTTTAATTTGATAATTTTTTCAGGAAATTTTGAAACATTTTTTATTGGCTGGGAATTTATTGGTCTTGCTTCATTTCTTTTAATCTCATTTTATAGAAATAGATATTTGCCTGTTAAAAATGCATTTAAAACGCTTTCAATTTATAGAGTAAGTGATATTGCTTTAATTGTAGCCATGTGGTTATTACATCATTTAACACATCAAAATATAAATTTCAATCAACTAAACGAATTTGCTTCTAATCAACATACTGAATTGTTAATAATAATTTCAATAATGTTTGTAATTGCTGCAGTTGCAAAATCTGCTCAGTTTCCATTTACAAGTTGGTTGCCACGTGCAATGGAAGGCCCAACTTCAAGTTCAGCAATATTTTATGGTTCTTTATCTGTTCATATTGGCGTGTTTCTTTTATTAAGAACTTATCCGTTTTGGCATAATATTTTTTGGGTTAAATTCTTAATCATTTTAATTGGTTTATTAACTAGTATTATTAGCACACTTATTTCTAGGGTTCAACCAACAATTAAAACTCAAATTGCATATTCTTCAGCAGCACAAATTGGAATTATTTTTATTGAAGTTGCAATGGGATGGCATGTATTAGCTTTAGTACATTTTGCAGGAAACTCATTTTTAAGAACCTACCAATTATTAGTATCACCATCTGTACTAAATTATTTAATTCATCATCAATATTTTCATCATAATAGCAATATAAATTCTGGTAAAAATAAATTTCTGAATAGCTTATATATGCTTGGAATTAAAGAATGGAATTTGGATGTTTTTTTGCATGACTATTTATGGCATCCTTTTAAATGGATTGGAAGAAAATTGAACTTTTTAGAACGCAAATTTTGGAAGAGTATAATATTTCTATTGATAGTAATCATTAGCTTCTATGCTTTTCAAACTAATACAATATCAGATTCAGTAAAAACATTTTTACAATATTTAAGTTTAATTGTTGCTATCGGCATAATATTTTATGTATTTGCTAGTAGAAAATCTGCAATAGTGGCTTGGCAATTATTATTTATTGCACACATTTTTATTGCATTATTTTTTAAATTACTTGCAAACTCAAATTCAATAAATCATCAAATCATTCTTTATTTTTCTGGCATAACTATAGCATATGTAATTGGATATTTATGTTTAAATAAAGTACATAAAATTGATGAAGACCTAAGTTTAAATAATTACCATGGTTATGTTTATGAGCAAAAATTTACTGCAACCATCTTTTTATTATCTGCCATTGCTTTGTTAGGATTTCCAATTACTACTGCCTTTATAGGGATAGATGTTTTATTCACACATGTTGAATTAAATCAACCCATTTTTATCACACTTTTGGCTCTTTGTTTATTATTTTTAGAATTAGCAGTTATCAGAATTTATTTAAGAATTTTCTTAGGGCCACATAAAAAACTAGATCACCCAATAGCATTTAGGTCATCTTAATTTTTTAACTCTTCTAAAGTATAGTATCAAAACGAATTATTGAAGACTCTTGTTTTTCCTTAACTTTTTTAATAGCATTCTATATTGCATGTGTTGCCTATTTTTGCAGCAATGCAAGCAACAATTAAACCTTTTCTTAGATTAAGTGGATTAGAACCTTTAATCGTTCGACCAGAAACCAATTTCGTTAACGTAGGAGAAAGAACGAATGTTACTGGCTCAAAAAAATTTGCAAAACTTATTTTAAATAATCAGTTCGAAGAAGCTTTAAGTGTTGCTCGACAACAAGTAGAAAATGGAGCACAGGTGATTGATGTAAATATGGATGATGCTTTGTTAGATGGTAAAGAAGCCATGACCAACTTTTTAAATCTCTTGCAAAGCGAACCAGATATTGCTAAAATCCCTATCATGATTGATAGCAGTAAGTTTGAGATTATTGAAGCAGGTTTAAAATGTGTTCAAGGAAAATGTATTGTAAACTCCATCTCTATGAAAGAAGGAGAAGAAAAATTCATTGAACAAGCACATACTTGTTTGGCTTATGGAGCAGCTGTAATTGTGATGGCTTTTGATGAAAAAGGACAAGCAGATACACTACAACGAAAAGTAGAAATTGCAGAACGTGCTTATAAAATTTTGGTAGAACAAGTTGGCTTCAAACCTCAAGATATTATTTTCGATTTAAATATTTTTGCAATTGCTACAGGCTTAGAAGAACATAATAATTATGGTGTAGATTTTATTGAAGCTACAAGAATCATCAAACAAAAATATCCTCTTGTAAAAATTAGTGGTGGTGTAAGTAATTTATCATTTTCTTTTCGTGGTAATGAGCCAGTTCGAGAAGCCATGCATTCAGTTTTTTTATATCATGCAATCAAAGCTGGTATGGATATGGGTATTGTGAATGCTGGACAGTTAGTGGTGTACGATCAAATTGAACCAAGCTTAAAACAACTTTGCGAAGATGTTATTCTAAATAGAAATAATGACAATAACGAATCCACAGAAAAATTAATAGAATTCGCAACTACTGTAAAAGCAAAAGATAAAGAAGAGAAGAAAGATGAAGCTTGGAGAAGTGAACCAGTTGAAAAAAGAT
>JAYVBS010000229.1:0-2619 GCA_043750315.1 Chitinophagaceae bacterium | reverse complement strand
AACATCTTCTAAATTACTTTCTCATTACAATATTCAAAAACCAGTTTCTCCATATCATCAACATAATGAGCATAAAATTGTGGAGCATTTAATTTCTCAAATGCAATCTGGCAAAACCTTTGCATTAATTACAGATGCAGGTACACCTGCAATTAGTGATCCAGCATTTTTATTAGTTCGAGAATGTATTAAACAGAATATTAAAGTGGAATGTTTGCCTGGAGCAACAGCTTTTGTACCAGCTTTAGTAAATAGTGGACTCACAACAAATCGCTTTGTTTTTGAAGGATTTCTTCCTTTAAAAAAAGGCAGACAAACACTTTTGAAAAAATTAGCAAATGAAGAAAGAACAATGATTTTTTATGAAAGTCCATTTCGTGTTGCTAAAACATTACAACAATTTGTAGAATATTTTGGTGCCGAAAGAAAATGTTGTGTAAGCAGAGAACTAAGTAAAATGTTCGAAGAAAATAAAAGAGGTACCGTTTTAGAATTAAGCGAATTTTATAAAACCAATTCTATAAAAGGCGAAGTAGTAATTGTTGTTGAAGGAACACAAGAGTAATTATTATTTTAGTGCTTTATATTCTAAAATAACTTTTGCATTTTTTTTATCATCCGAAGTTAAAAATACTTCTTGCCTTTTTCTTCCATAATTAATCACCATCAATGCAGTGTTAGGAGGGATATCGCCTAAATTTTCAGCCACTGTAATCAATTCATAAAAAGTATTTTTTTCATCAAAATGAAGATTTAAAACAATTGGTTTTATGCTTAATCTTTGTTTATCAATAATAATTTTATTATCTAAAAAAACCGAAATTGAATCGTTGTCAATTTCGCCGTTATCATAAAATTCAATATTAACATCTTTGGAGTCAATATATATTTTTGTTGCAAGTTTATTCTCTCTTTCTTTTAAAACTTCAACATAAGGTTCAGGAATAGTTTTTATTTCAGAATGAGGGTTGGCTTTCTCTTGTGATTTGTTAATCTCAATTTGTTTTAATTCTTCTTCCTTTTTTTCTTTTTGAATTACAGATTCAAGATGAATCGTTTTATTATATTCTTTAGTTATCTCTTGTTTTGGAAGGTTGTTTGATTTTTTATTTTGAACGATATTTATATTTTCACTTTTCTCTTGTGTCGGTGTTTTTTCTTTTGGATTATTGGCATTATTTGAAGACATCTTTCTTGGAAAAGTTAAATTCTGGGAGATTGATTTTTTTTCATCTATTTTCAAGAAATTTTCCAATTCAAAATTACTTTCTTTTACTTTTTCTAAGTATACTGTACCATAGCCACAATCTGCTTTTGTTTTAATATTGATACTGGTATAAGTGCCAATTAAAGTTTCTATTTTACCATTTATTGAATAATCTAAATAACAAGTCATTAAACAACCATCTGTTTTGCTAGCAGATTGCATATCGAGCATAATGGTTTCTTTAATGGTTAAAGTTTTATTCTTTTTGTCTACAATACCTTTTAATGCTGCTTTACCATAGAATATTGTTGATAAATAAGAATAAGTTACTCCTTCTAAACCACTGTTCTTAAATTGATTTAATTGTACTTCATACCGATAAGCTTCTTTTGAAAATTTTCCAAAAACTGGATCAAGCGTTCTTTGTTCAAATGAACCTCGCCAAATGCCTTTTAAATTTTGAGCATTTAAAAAAAAAGCAGAAATAAATAAGATACTAAAAGTAAATATCCAACGCATAATACAAAACTAACATAGCTTAAATATTAACAGCTAAAAGAACTGTTAAAGATTTCTTTGAAGAGTTTTCAACGCTTTTTAGTTTCTGAACAATCATTGCTTATTTTCGCAGCCTTATCAATTGAATACATGATTAACATAAGTTTCCCCGATGGAGCAATTCGACAATTTGAAAAAGGCACAACTGCATTAGATATTGCTAAAAGCATAAGTGAAGGATTGGCAAGAAAAGTTTTAGCTGCAAGTGTTAATGGAGATGTTTGTGATGCAACACGACCAATTGAAAATGATGCCAAAGTTAAGTTTTTAATGTGGGATGATAACGAAGGAAAGAATACTTTTTGGCATTCATCTGCTCATCTTATGGCTGAGGCCATTGAAGATAAATTTCCTGGTGCAAAATTTTGGGTAGGTCCTGCTTTAGAAAAAGGGTTTTATTATGATATTGATTTAGGAGAGTACAAATTAACTGATGAGGATTTGCCATTTCTTGAAAAAAAGATGAATGAGTTAGCTAAACAAAGTAATTTTTTTGTAAGAAAATATCAATCAAAAGAAGAAGCTATTGCATATTTCACAGAAAAAAATGATGAGTATAAATTAGATTTATTGCAAAATCTTGAAGATGGTAATATCACTTTCTACACTCAAGGAAATTTTACAGATTTATGTCGTGGACCACACATTCCAAATACATCTTTCATTAAAGCTATTAAACTAACATCAATCGCTGGAGCATATTGGAAAGGTGATGAAAAAAATAAACAACTTACGCGTATTTATGGCATCACTTTTCCCAATCAAAAAGAGTTGGATGAATATTTATTGATGTTGGAAGAAGCTAAAAAACGTGACCATAGAAAATTAGGCAAAGAATTAAGTATTTATACAAT
>JAYVBS010000228.1:0-6104 GCA_043750315.1 Chitinophagaceae bacterium | reverse complement strand
GTATTTGGTTGGTGGCTTTTTTACCAAATTCGGTCCTCAATTGTCCTTCGATTGTAACTGTTTTCATTATTTATATTTTTTGGACGGCAAAAGTAAGGGAAACTTGCTTTGTAAAAGGATATTTTATATCTTAAATAGCTAAAAATTAATAAATTTTAAGAATTGAATCTATTAATCAACCTTAGTAACTTTTAAAACATTTGTAGGCAAATGTTGATGTACAGGTGTACTACCTGTGTTTACAACAATATCGCCTTTATTTATAAAACCTCTTTCTTTTAAAATGCTAATTTGATCTGCAACAATATTGTCTAAACTTTCTTCTTCATCATAAAAAAATGCCCTAACACCCCAACTTAAACTTAATTGGTTTACCAATGATTTTTCCTTTGTAAAAATGTAAATAGGAGATAATGGTCTATAACTACTCAACATAAAAGCTGTATATCCACTTTGGGTCATACCAATTAATGCATTTGCACTTAAATCTCTAGATATTTTGCATGCATTATAACAAACAGCATCACTTAAAAATGAAGGAGAGTGTGAAAGTGGTTGCAAATCATCTTCTCTATTATATCTATATTCTGTAGTTTCTACTTGACGAATAATTTTTCTCATAGTTTCAACTACTAATGTTGGATGATTTCCTGAAGCAGTTTCTCCACTAAGCATTACAGCATCTGCACCTTCTAAAACTGCATTAGCAACATCAGTGATTTCACTTCTATTTGGTTTACTACGTTCCATCATACTTTCCATCATTTGTGTTGCAACAATTACTGGTTTTGCACGATGAATACATTTACGTATTAGTTCTCTTTGAATTAATGGCACTTGTTCAATTGGAAGTTCAACACCTAAGTCTCCACGAGCTATCATAATAGCATCGCTTTCAACAATAATATCTCTAATGTTTACAAGTGCTTCTGGTTTTTCTATTTTAGCTATAATTTTTGTTTTGCTTTTTTTCTCATCAAGTTTATTTCTAAGAATAACAATATCTTTTACACTTCTAACAAAACTTAAAGCCACCCAATCAAGTTGCTGTTCTATAATAAAATCTAAATCTATTAAATCTTTTTCGGTTAGTGCAGGTAATGAAATTTTAGTATCGGGTAAGTTGATTCCTTTTTTTGATGAAAGTAATCCACCCAAAATCACTTCAACTTTTACATCATTTGTTTTAGTAATATCAACAACTTTAACTTCTATTTTTCCATCATCAATCATAATAATATTACCCAATTTAACATCAGCTGCAAGATTTGGATAACTAACATAAATTTTTTCTAAAGTACCAATACATTTTTCATTGGTAAAGGTTAGTATATCTCCTTCTTTTAAATCAAGGGCGTTATTTTCAATTTCACCAACTCTAAGTTTAGGACCTTGTAAATCTCCAAGTATTGAAATATTATAAGGTTCTTTTTCATTTATTGCTCTAATAAAATCTATAATTTGTTTTTTATCCTCATGTGTTCCATGAGAAAAATTTAAACGAAAAACATTAGCACCAGCTTTTACCAATTCTAAAAGTTTGTCATACGAATCACAAGCAGGGCCTACAGTTGCAACAATTTTTGTTCTATGAGTTGTATGTTCAATACCAGCAAATTTGTCCATTTCTTGATGCGTATATTTATTTATTTGATTTGTCATTTTTGGTTTTAATAATTAGTTAATTTTAACTGGCTAATATTTTTACAATTTTCATCCATTCTTGCCCTATTTTTTGTTTTTCTTTCACAGCTTTGTCTAAAGGCGTATAACTAATTTTATTATTTACTACACCAACCATTACATTAAATCTACCAATTAATAAACTTTCTACAGCATAGTAACCCATATGACTAGCTATTAATCTATCTTCACAAGATGGGGCTCCACCTCTTTGAATATGCCCCAGAATACAAACTCTTGTTTCAGCCTTTGGAATTCTTTTTCTTATAAGTGCACCTAATTCATTGGCATCTCCAAAATCACCACCTTCAGCAACAACAATTAAGTTTACTAATTTTTTTCTTCTTTCATTATCTGTAAGAGAAGCAATTAAAACATCAATATCTGTTTTAGTTTCAGGTATAATTATATTTTCTGCACCAGTTGCAATACCACTATGTAAAGCAATATAACCAGCATCTCTACCCATAACTTCAACAATAAAAAGCCTGTCATGGGCATCCATAGTGTCCCTAATTTTATCAATAGCTTCAACTGCTGTATTTACTGCAGTATCAAATCCAATAGTTTTATCTGTACCAGCAATATCTTTATCAATTGTACCTGGCAATCCAATACATGGCATATCAAATTCGCTACTAAATACTTGTGCCCCTTTAAAACTCCCATCTCCACCAATAATTACTAGTCCATCAATCCCTTTTTCTTTTAAGTTGTCATAGGCCACTTTACGACCTTCTGGAGTCATAAAATCCTCACTTCTAGAAGTTTTCAATATAGTACCTCCACGTTGAAGAATATTGGCTACTGATCTTGAATCCATTTTAAAAATTTCATTATCAATTAGGCCAGCATAACCTCTCATAATACCATAAACTTCCAAACCATTATAAATACTAGTTCTTACAACGGCTCTAATGGCAGCATTCATTCCTGGAGAATCTCCACCAGAGGTCATAACACCTATTTTTGTAACCTTTTTTGACATAAGTTAAAATTATTGTGTATTTTTTACACGAAAAAGCAAATATACGATTAAGATTATTGTTAATTCATTCAAAAAATGAAACATTGGTAACCTTACTTAATGTTTTTTTTTTTATTTTTTTAAAAGTGACTAAATTAATTCAATAATCATCAAATCAAATTCCTTATTTTCAATTTCTAAAATAAACTTATGAGATTCTTCTGGTTTTTCCTTTCTGCGACAATAACTACTTGTTTAATTCTCGTTTTAAATATGCCACTTACTGTTGGAAAATCGAAAACCCCTCGATTAGGAATGTTTCTTTCTCCACAAAAAGGATTTTGGCAAAATGCAGAATCAAAAGATATTTCTTTTAATGAAACTGTGGCTTTAAAAGGATTAAAAACAAATGCTGATGTTTATTTTGATGATAGATTAGTTCCACATATTTATGCAAAAAATAATAAAGATGCTTATTTTGTTCAAGGATTTTTGCATGCCAAATTTAGACTATGGCAAATGGATTTTCAAACTTATGTTGCTGGTGGTAGACTTAGTGAGATTCGGGGAAAAGATAGTGCAGCTTTAGCTGTTGATAAATTTTTTAGAAGATTAGGAATGGTATATGCTGCAGAAAATGCAATGAATTTTATAAGTGAAGATGATAGTATGGTTCATGTAATGAATGCTTATACTTCTGGTGTTAATGCATATATAAATCAATTAAAAGAAAAGGAGTATCCTTTAGAATATAAGTTGTTAGATTATAAACCAGAACCTTGGACAAATTTAAAAACTGCTTTGTTTTTAAAACTGATGAGCTTTGATTTAACAGGAAGAGATGATGATATTTTATATACCAATGCTAAAACATTTTTTGGGTACGAAAATTTTATGAAGCTTTATCCGAATCAACAAGATTCTCTAGACCCTATTATTCCAAAAGGAACTGTTTTTCAAAAGCCAACCATAAAAGTTAAGAAACCATTTAATATAGATTCTGCATATCTATTTCAACGAGATGTGTTTACTGTTCCTAGACCTGTAACACCTAGTATTGATAACGGAAGCAACAATTGGGTAGTTGGTTCATCAAGAACAAAAACACTAAGACCTATACTTTGTAACGACCCTCATTTAGGTTTAAACTTACCATCACTTTGGTACGAAATGCAAATTACAACTCCAGAATCAAGTACATATGGAGCTTCATTTCCTGGCTCTCCTGCAATAATTATTGGGTTTAATAATGATATAGCTTGGGGTGTAACCAATGCAGGTAGAGATGTTAAAGATTATTATGAGTTAGAATTTAAAGATTCTACTATGAAAGAATATTGGTTTAATGGTGATTGGAAAGAAGCTACAATTAGAAATGAAGTAATAAAAATTAAGGGTTCTAAAGATTCAATTGTAGAAAGAATAGCCATAACAGATTTTGGTGTGGTGATGTATGATAAAAAATATCAAAGTACAAATAATGATGGGAAATATGTAGCTGTAAGATGGACAGCCCACGACCCAAGTAATGAATTAAAAACTTTTGTAAAACTAAATTCTGCAAAAAATTATCAAGATTATATGTCAGCAATTAGCAATTTCGTTTGCCCTGGTCAAAACTTTGCATTTGCTGCAAAAAATGGAGATATTGCCATTACACAACAAGGAAAATTTGTTGCCAAATGGAATCAACAAGGTGATTTTTTAATGCCAGGTAAAGATTCAAGTTTCATATGGCAAGGTTTTATTCCAAATGAAGAAAATCCGCATCAATACAATCCATTAAGGGGCTTTGTAAGTAGTGCTAATCAAAAGTCTGTTGACTCAACATATCCATATTATTTAGGTAGAGCAGGAAATTTTCCTCAGTATAGAGGTTTAATCATCAATCGATTTTTAAAAGAATCCAGCAATGTAACAGTTGATGATATGAAAGCTATGCAAACAAACAATTTTAATGTGTTTGCAGAAACTGCTTTGCCAGTTTTGTTAAGGTATATAGATGAAACTAGTTTAGATAAAAAGAGTAAATATTATATTGAACTTTTAAAATATTGGAAGAAAGAAAATGTATTCGATGAAAAACCAGCAACTATTTTTAAGGTTTGGTGGGATAGTTTAGATGCAGAAATTTTTGATGATGAATTTTTACAAAGCAGATTAGAATTGCCCAATAGATTAACAAGTGGATTAATTGATAATATTAATCACGACACTACCTTTAAATATATTGATAATATTTATACCCCTCAAAAAGAAACAATTAGAGAGCTAATAAATATTGCTTTTTCAAAAGCTTCTAAAGAATTAAAAAAACTTGATAAAGAAGGAAAACTTGCTTGGGGAAAGTATCGAGAAGTAATGGTGTTACATTCAACAAAATTATCACCATTAAGCAAAATGAATATCACAACTGGTGGAAATGGCTTTTGCATTAATGCAACCAAAGAAAATCATGGTCCTAGTTGGAGAATGATAATAAGCATGACAGATGAAATTGAAGCTTATGCAGTATATCCAGGTGGGCAAAGTGGAAATCCAGGAAGTTTGTATTATGATAATTTTATTGATTCTTGGTCAAAGGGAAAATATTATAATTTATTATTTTTGACAGAAGAAAAAATTAAAACACATAAGCAAACAAAATGGCAAATGAAATTTTCAAAAATTTAATTATATAACCAAAACAAAAACAAAATGGAACAAGAAAACTTTATGAATCCAACGGAAGAAAATAAACTTCCTAGATCACTAAATGTATTAACAATTTTAACTTTTATTGGATCTGCTATTGGATTATTCTCTAGTGTATCTACTTTTTTTAGTGGTCAGGAAAATATTGCAAAAATGGAAGAGGCTTATAACAAAATGGATTCCAATACACCTCAATTTGTAAAGGACATGGTTAGCCCAGAAAAAATTGATTTAATGAAAGTGATGGAAGCTAATAAATATCCAATGTTAATTTTTGGATTATTAGGAATTGTACTTTGTTTAATGGGAGCTTTACAAATGCGTAAAAGAAAAATGCAAGGATATTATCTTTGGTTAATTGGCGAAATATTTCCTGTAATAGCAACTGGTATTTTTGTTGGGTTTGGTATTTTCAGTGGTTTTATGGGAATTTGCATGTTAGCAATTTTGTTACTATTCGTAATTCTCTACACGCTTCAACGTAAACATTTAACTAATTAATTTATTCAAAGTGTATTAAACAATAAAGCCTCATCAATGATGAGGCTTTATTTATAGTTTCAATTAAATCAATTATTTAACCTCTACTTCAGCACCAGCTTCTTTTAATTTAGCTGCTACTTCTTCAGCTTCAGCTTTGCTAACACCTTCTTTAACTGCTTTAGGAGCTCCATCAACTAAATCTTTAGCTTCTTTCAATCCTAATCCAGTTAAATCTTTAACTATTTTAACTACACCTAATTTAGCAGGTCCGCCACTA
>JAYVBS010000227.1:0-2620 GCA_043750315.1 Chitinophagaceae bacterium | reverse complement strand
AGAAGATAAAATGATAACAGGAATTTCAGCATTAATAGCTTTTATTTTATCTAAAGTTTCAATGCCATTTATAGCAGATTTATCAATTCCATCTAAATGATAATCGAGAATAATAATGTCGGGAAGATTTGCTAAGTTATTTATACACAATTCACCAGTAGCAAAGGTTTCAACAATAAAATCTCCTTCTTGTTTAAATTGTAATTCTAATAGTTTTAAAAACAACATATCATCATCTACTAAAAATATTTTCACTTTTTGATCAATTTTCATTTATTGTTTTTTTTATTAAATTATACTCTTCTTGTAATTCTATACATGCCATTTTACAAACTTCCTCAAGTTGTAAAATCAAACCTGAAATACCATCAAATTCTTCTTGAGCTTTTGCATATTCTTGAACAGTTTTAGCCATAGTTTCAAATTTTATATTTAATCCCATTATAGTTAAAGATGGAATCATTTTGTGTACTGTTGACTGCAACATGCTCCAATCTTTAACTTCATAACTATTCTTCATTTCGCCAATTAAAGTTGTGGTTTGTTCTAAGTAAAGTGTAATGAGTTCTAACATCAAGTTTGGGTTCGACTTAGTGCAACGATATAAATAGGCTAAATCTATATGCTTATATTTTTTATTTAAACTAATTTCATTAATAAGTTCTGTGTTGCTTGATTTTCTTACTAATCCAATTATTTTACTATACAAAATTTGTTCATCTACTGGTTTTGCAATATAATCATCCATACCAACTGCTTTACATTTAGCTAAATCTACCGTAGTTACATCTGCTGTTAAGGCTACAATGGGTATAGTAGAATTTAGTGTATTCCGAATATAATTGGTTGCATCAAACCCATTCATCTCGGGCATTTGGAGGTCCATTAAAATAATATCATAATTTAATGTTTCTAATTTTTTAATAGCGATTTTACCATTTGCAGCAATATCGCAACCAAAACCAAAATCTTCTAAAAGTGTTTTCATTAGCAGTTGATTTAGAGCAATATCTTCAACTACTAAAACGCTAATATTTTTTATTTCGTCATCTAATTTTATTAATTCTAAATCTATAGTAGGGTTGGCAATTGTTTTTGGAAAAACAAGGCTGAAGCTAAAAGTTGAACCAACATCTTTTTTACTTTTAACCACAATTTTGCCACCTTGTGACTCCACTAATTGTTTCACTATTGCAAGTCCCAAACCAGTTCCTCCATATAATCTACTTGTGCCACTAGATGCCTGCTGAAAGTTTTCAAATATTGTATCAATTTTATTTGCAGAAATGCCAATACCTGTATCTGCAACAGAAAATTGTAAGGTTGCATTTTTAACATCTTCTTTAATTAATTTAACAGCAACAGTAATGCTGCCATGATTTGTAAATTTTATGGCATTACTTACTAGGTTTAAAATAATTTGATGTAAACGAACAGGGTCGCCAATTAAAACTTCAGGAATAGTTGAATCGTATTCAGTAATTAATTTAAGATTTTTTTCTTGCACTTTTGAATCGAACAAATGCAACATTGCAGAAATTGAGGCACTCATTTTAAAAGATATTTTTTCGAAAGTCATTTTCCCTGCATCCACTTTAGCTAAATCAAGTATATCATTAATTAATACAATTAAAGAATCGCCACTCATTTTTATTGCAGTTAAATATTCTCTTTGTTTTGCTGTTAAATCTGTTTTTAAAACTACTTTTGTAAAGCCAATAATGGCATTCATAGGTGTTCTAATTTCATGGCTCATATTCGATAAAAACTGTTGCTTTGCTTTTACTGCGTCCTGTGCCAAAATAGTTGCACTTTCTGCTTTTCGTTTGGCTTCTTCGGCAATAAAAGTTGCTTTCTCGGCAAATAATTTTGCCTCATTTAATTCTTTAGTAATGATTTTTTGAAAAGTTACATCTCTTGCTGAAGCACAAACACCTAGTACATCTCCTTTTTCATTTTTATAAACAGATGCATTATATAATACATCGGTTAATTTTCCATTTATGTGTCGTATAGTAAGTGGAAAATCAGTAACTGTTAATTTATCAAAAACCATTTTATAACCCTTTCTTGCTTTTTTGGGCTCTGTAAAATAATCTGAAAAATCTGTACCAATTAATTTTTCTCTAGCTAATCCTGTTACATTAATTGATGCATCATTTACATCAGTAATTTTTCCTTCTGCAGAAATAGTTACTAAAGGATCTTTAGAAGCTTCTATTAAACTTCTAGCATATTGCGATGAATGTTTTAGTGTATTAGTTAGTGTTTCTAATTTTTCTTTTTCAAGGTTTTGATAAATCAGTTCCTTATCTGCAATTGCTAATTCTGCAGCTCTGTTTGCTTTTTCTTTTGTTTGATAAATTAATTCTTTATCTGCAATTGCTAATTCTGCAGCCCTATTTGCTTTCTCTTTTGTTTGATAAATTAATTCTTTATCTGCAATTACTAATTCTGCAGCCCTATTTGCTTTCTCTTTAGTTTGATAAGTTAATTCCTTATCTGCAATGGCTAATTCTGCTGCCCTATTTGCTTTTTCTTTTGTTTGATAAGTTAATTCCTTATCTGCAATGGCTAATTCTGCTGCCCTATTTGCTTTTTCTTTTGTTTGATAAATAAG
>JAYVBS010000226.1:0-6115 GCA_043750315.1 Chitinophagaceae bacterium | reverse complement strand
TTAGATCGCTATGTTGATTTATTAGAACAAAGATCAAAATCTGTAGTTGACTCAATAAAAAATACAACTGATGCTCAGTTAGAAGTTGAAGCAAGAGCTAAAGTGTTAAAAGGAATGGAAAAAATTTACAGCCGTTTAAAAACAAAATTTGTTGGCGATGAAAGATTCAACACTTATGTAAACATTATTGCAAACTTAATGGATCCACATACAGATTATTTTCCTCCAGTAGAAAAAAGAGTTTTTGATGAACAAATGAGTGGCCGCTTTTTTGGTATTGGTGCACAACTGCAAGAGCAAGATGGCATGATTAAAATTGCCACTTTAATGCCAGCTTATCCTGCACAACGTAGTGGTGAAATTTCTGTGAATGATATAATTTTAAAAGTAGCACAAGGTAAAGAGGTGCCTGTTGATATTATTGGTTTTGATATTACTGATGCAGTAAAATTAATTCGTGGTAAAAAAGATACAGAAGTTCAACTAACCATAAAAAAAGTTGATGGTACAACAAAAGTAGTTTCATTAACTCGTGCAGAAATTGTTCAAGACGAAGCTTATGTTAGAAGTGCAATTATAAATAATAATTTAGGTGAAAAAATTGGTTATATATGGGTGCCAGATTTTTATGCAAACTTCGAAGATGTTAATGGTGCACGATGTAGTGAAGATGTTGCCAAAGAAATTGTGAAACTTAAAGCTGCAAATATTAATGGGCTTATTGTAGACCTTAGATATAATGGGGGTGGTTCTTTATATGAAGTTGTACAAATGGTTGGTTTATTTGTACCTGGTGGCCCAGTTGTACAAGTAAGAGATAAAGATGGCAAATCAACAGTTTTAGACGATAGAACTACTAGTGTGTTGTACAATGGTCCTTTAACAGTTATGGTTAATGAAGCCAGTGCATCTGCAAGTGAAATATTTGCTGCAGCCATTCAAGATTATAATAGAGGAATTATTGTTGGCAGTTCAACTTATGGCAAAGGAACAGTACAAAGAAACATTCCATTAACTCGTAGAATTGATTTTTTAGGAAATATAGATGGTACAAAAGATTTAGGATTTTTAAAACTTACATTTCAAAAATTCTATAGAATTAATGGGGGCTCTACTCAATTAAAAGGTGTTACTCCAGATATTAGTTTGCCAGATGTTTATGAACATTTAAAAATTAGAGAAAAAGATAATGCCTCTTCTTTAGTTTGGGATGAAATTTCAAAGGCTAATTATGTGCCATATAAGAATAAGTATTATACATCTGAACTTATTAAAAAAGAAAATGAAGAAGTATCAAAAAATTCAACTTTTAAATTAATTCAACAAAACTCTGTTTGGTTAAATCATAAAATGGACGAACCTAAACCCTTACAATTAGAAAAATATAAAGAATACCAAAAGAAAATATCTAGTACTGTTGAACAAAATAATAAACTTACCAGATTAAATGAGATATTGAATATAGATGTGTTGAAAGAAGATTATGATAAATTTTATAATAACTCAGATAAAGCAAAAGGCGAACGTTACCAATCTTGGTTAAAAGCAATAAAAACCGATTTATACATTAACCAATCTGTAAAAATTACTAAGAATATTATTAATGATGTTGTAGCATTGAATAAGTAAAATTTATTATTTTTTAAACTTCCAACAAATTCAAATCTAATATGCTTTTTTAATTGTGAAACAATTAATAGTACCAATAAATTTAAAAACTTACAAATTCAACCAATAAGTAAATTTTGCAACTATAGCTCTATCCTTAACTTGAAAAGAATTTACGGGTAAACCGTTTACAAATATTTTATCATCTGCAGTAGCAAAATAATTATCAGTATATACTAAAAAGAAATCACTTACTGGTTTAAACCTCCACTGAAAACGAATATTAGTATTAAAATTATTGATTTGATTGTTGTATTGGAAGAAAGCATTTAAAAATATGGAACGACTAAAAGCAATCTCTGCTTTTGGACCTATAAGCCATAACGTTGTTGAATTATATGGGCTTGGTAAATTAATTCTTGTATAATTCACATCTAAACTAATAATTCCTGTTGGTTGAATCCTATAACTAAAACTCGTTTGAATTTGCTTGATATTGCCATTGAAATATTTGCCAAAACGAGTGTTTACATTAAAATAAAAATTATTTCTTGGGTTGCTTTTAAAACTTAAACGATTGCTCATATAAAAATATGAAGTACCATTTTTAAGTTGTAAACCGCCAGTGTTGGTTGGATCAAAATCACTAAACAAATAAGTATAATCCATTCTGCCGAAAACTCCATTTATTTCTGCACTATTTTGAAAAGCTACTCTAAAAAATAATCCTGCATCCCAATCAGTAATTCTTTTATCGATTTTTCCATAATAAATATCGTAATCTGGCCCAATGCTTATATTATTAATTTTTTTACTCAAAGCTGATTTTGGAAAAATTACATAACTCATATTTCCTTCTAATCTTGTATAACCATTTCTTGGAACATATCCCATATCTGATTTGTAATTGGTTCCAATATCTGCTACTCCTTGGCTAAACCTATATTTTAAACCATTATATTCTATTCTTGCAGCCATAGCAAATTGACCATTTAGTGAATTTGGTGTTATTGTTTTATGTAAAAAATATTTACCACTCCATTTTCCATCAGTAGAACCTAAATTAAAATCTAAACCAATTACTCTATTAAATCTTGTAATTGATGATTTATTGTTAAGTTCATCTTTATTTACTGCAATTAACCCTAAACTACTTCTTGCCCCAATTCTTCTTTGAATAGCAGCTACAGTAAAATTAGTTGCAGCAGAATTAAATTCTAGGCTTTTTGCTGTTTGAATATTAAGAAAGCCTAATCTCCAATTTTGATTAATTCGTCCACTAATTCTTGCACCTGCAATTATTGGAACTTTTACATTTTGGCCATTCGCTTGATTTAATGCTAATCCAATTCTTCTAGAAAAAAATGGGGTTACATTGTTAAAACCAAAGCCATTAAAAATATCTCGATTTTCTAAAAAAAATTGTCTTCTTTCAGGGAACGAAATTTCAAATCTGCTGAGGTTTGTAATTTGTTGATCGGCTTCAACCTGAGCAAAATCAGGATTTACTGTAACATCTAAATTAAGTGAAGAAGTTAATGCTATTTTAGCATCAAACCCTGGCTGAATTTCAGTTTTAGCTTTAGATAGATCTAAATAATTTTTATTTGCGTTAGTAGTTAAATAAGGAATCAGTGAAATATTTGAACTAGGTTGAGGAGGATTTACATCCCATTTCATTTTACCATTAAATGTAATATCTATCATTCTAAAGTTTCTACCAATAGGTGCCCAACTACTTCTTTCGTTTATTAATAAATTATTTCTACAAAAATTAATGTTCCATTCTGCATTTGTTGATGAAGTATAGCGAAGTGTTTTAAAAGGAATTGCTATTTCTACAACATATTTATCATCAAACTGTTTTGCCTCACTAGACCATTTATTATCCCAATCGATATTATTATCATTGCCATTAAAAATTAATCCTTCTTTTTGAACACCATAAGGCGTTACAGAGAAATAAAAACCATTTAATTTGTCTTTAAATGGATCAATTAGTACAAAAAATATGTCTGAAGAGGCATTTGCATAATCTCTTCTTAAACCCTGTACAATATATTTTTTTGGTTGATAGCATACTGCAGAAATATATAAATTGGTCTCATCAAAAACCATTCTTACTTCTGTTTGCATTTTAGCATAGGAAGTATCAAATGGAAAATTTTGTTTGAAATTGGAATAAACATTTGTTTTTGTCCATACTTCTTCATCAATATTTCCATCTATTTTAATACTTAAATTCGTTTTATTAATACTGGCAATAAATTTTTCATCGTTTAAAACCTGTGCATTTAGTTCTGTACAAATTATTAAAATATAAGCAACAAATAATGAACACTTTTTTAAAGTCATAAGGAAAAATACTATTTGTATAGATGCTAATTAATTTATTTTATAAATGGTTAAACAGTATTTTGAAATAGGTTATAAATAATTTTATGAGGTTTAAAAACCCCAATATTGTTCACTACATTTCAATCGTTCGTTAGAAGTGTTAGGATTTTTGCTTTTTCATTTCTTTTAATGCCAACAAGAAACCTACTGCAAATAATAGTGTAATTAGACCAGCGAAATATGGTATTAACTCAGTCATTTTATTTGTTGTTTAAAAGTTTTAAATAAATACCAAAAGCCAATATTGATGGAACCCAAATACCAATAAAGATGGCAGAGTTTGTTTCTCCTTTAAAATACAAAATTTCAGAAAAAATAAGGGAAAGAAATGCAGCGATAAATAATAGTTTATCTGTAGTTGTAAATTTTTTAAACATGTTTTTATTAATTATTAAATTTTAAGTGGCTTAACTAAACTATGCAAATATAAACAAAATGGTATATTTTGATTAGGGTTATTCTTCAGAATAAATCAACACTATTTTAAAAAATTTGATTAATACTTAGGAAATGACATGAAAAAAATAGTTGAATTCAATATCATGAAAAACAAGGCAGGCAATATTATTCTAAAACTGTCTTTAACTTTTATTCTAATTATAACTCCCATAAACATTAGTATTGACAAGCCTGCTGCAGAAATTAATAATATAGGAAGATAAATTAAACCTACCAGTAAACCTACTGCTCCCAATAATTCTAAAATTGCAGTAAGTGCTCCTGCTTTTTCTAGCCCAAACCGTTTGAATTCATTTTTCATTTGGGGTGATGTAAAATAAGCAATTCCATATCCTAGAAAGGACAGACTTGAAATTAAAATCAGGATATCAAGCAACTTCACTACTAAACTAATTTTAATGACACTGCTGCAATGAAAAGGCTTAGTATCAATAGCAATAACGAGGGCATATGCTTTTGCCATGAATTACCCACTTTAAAGTGAAAGTATTGTGCTGATAACATAAGAACTGCTATTAGTAAAGATGGAATAAGTACCAAATCGTTATGCCAAATACCTGCCACTAATAAAGTTGACAATGCAATCTTGGCAGAACCTACCATGCTTCTTGTCAAGTCACTTAAGTTATATTGTTTAAATTCTTTTACAATATTATCGAAACTAAATATCCAAACATATACTATCGACAAGGCAACAATAATTTGTGCAATAATTGAGAAATTATTCATTTGTTTTTGTATTAATTTTTAATAATATTTTATTTTGCTTTTGCATAAATCTTAAAGCTGCAATTTAGTTTATGTTTTTAATATTCTAGTTATGTTATAAAAAAAATAATGTTGAAGTTATAACTAAAGTTGAATATATATTCTTCATTCAGAACTAAAGTAAATTATTTTTTATCTATAAATCTCCAATCCCAAATTACTACACTCCAGTCTAAATCATTTCTGTCTTTATATCTGTGTAATTCAATAAACCCAACTCTTTTATGAGCATTCATCGATCGTTTGTTATTTATTGAGATTTCAGTTATAGCAAAATCATATTTTCCTTTAAAGAAATTTTTGTATGCCTCATAACTTTTGTCAAACAATCCAATTCCTCGATAATCTTTGCTAATACAAACCTGACCAACAACTATATAATTATATTCTGAAACAAATTTTTCTTTGTAGTTTATTTTGTCAAATATTTCGAACATAGGAATTAAAACAGGAATATCATTTCTTGATTTATTTGTCATTGCCAGTAAATAGCCAATCACTTTTTGCTTGTCTTTAATTATCAAATGTTCTTCATAATCATTTAATTTTTTAAGGTCTTCCAATGAATGAGAAACGGTAACAAACCCTTGTGTTTTAATGTCATTTTCTAATAAATTTTGAGGAAGGTTACTTTTCTGCAATGCTAAAATTCCTGCTAACTCTTCATCAGACTTAGAAGTAGTATAAATTATCATAAGCTTATTATGGATAAAAGTTATTTATCGTATTTGTGTAAAAAAAAATTGCTGAAAACTCATTTGAACTTTACGTTTAGGAAAAATATTCATTCCTCAAACTTACAAAATTTAACATATTAAATTTCAGCTGGTGAGTCACCATAGCTGTACGAAAGATAAATTAGTTCTTTTACACAATAAAATTT
>JAYVBS010000225.1:0-2633 GCA_043750315.1 Chitinophagaceae bacterium | reverse complement strand
GTCCAAAAAATATAAATAATGAAAACAGTTACAATCGAAGGACAATTGAGGACCGAATTTGGTAAAAAAGCCACCAACCAAATACGCTCTCAAGAATTAGTGCCAGGTGTAATTTACGGCGGTGCAAAAGAAATTAATTTTGCTGCTTCAGCAAAATCTTTCAAACCATTAGTTTACACTAGCGAATTTCAATTAGCAGAAGTTAAAGTTGGAGATGTTATTTACAAATGCATATTAAAAGATTTGCAATTTGATAAAGTTTCTGACTCTTTAATACATGTTGATTTATTAGAATTAGTAGATGACAAAAAAGTTGTTGCAACTTTACCTATTAAATACACTGGAAACTCAATTGGTGTTAAAAATGGTGGAAAATTAGTTTTAAAAATGAAGTCAGTAAAAGTAAAAACTTTACCTAAATTTTTAAAAGAAAATATAGAGGTTGATGTTACAAATTTAGAAATCAACGCAAACTTACGTATTGAAGATATAAAAGAATCTAACATAGAGATAATGAACTCTCCTCGTATTCCAATAGCTTCTGTAGTAATGACACGACAATTGAAACAAGAAGAAACAGCTGCTGCACAAGTTGTTGCTGCTCCAAAAAAATAATTCTACTATTTTTTATAGAAAAACCCAAACAAATTGTTTGGGTTTTTTATTGCATTAAAGTGAAGAGAAATTTATTAAAACCACTTCTTCTTCATAAAATATCCTGAAATTAATATTGAGATTACTAATGAAATAATTACTGGAAAATAAAATGCATGCGTGTTATGTTGAAATGGCAATTCAACATTCATTCCATAAATGCTAGTCACTAAAATGGGCAAAGAAAGTATAATTGTAATTGAAGTTAAACGCTTCATTACATTATTTAAATTGTTGCTGATGATGCTAGCAAAGGCATCCATTGTACTGCTTAAAATATTTGTATAAATATTTGCCATTTCTAATGCCTGGCTAGAATCAACAATTAAATCTTGCAAAAACTCTTTTTCATCTTCATTCAATTGTAAAAAATTAGTACGATCTAATTTCATCATCAACATTTCATTGCTTTTTAAAGCAGTTACAAAATATACCAAGCTTTTTTGAATACGCATGAGTTTAAGTAAATCAACATTGCTATTACTAACATATAAACTTTGTTCGTAATGATTTCTTTTTTGATTGATTTCTTTAAGATGATCTAAATAATTTTGAACTACTTTTTCAAAGATTTTTAATACCATCATATTTCTTTTATCGGGGTGTCGTTTAACAAAAGAATTTAAAAACATATTTATTGCACCATTATTAAAAGAGTTAACTGTCACAATATGATTATGTGTTAATATGATGCAAATTGGAATAGTAATATAATATGCATCACTATCATTAAAAGAGTTATTTTCTGTTGGTGTTTTAATTACTATGAATTTTACATTATCGTCAATTTCAAAACGGGGTCTTTCATCTATATCTAAAGAATCACGTAAAAACTCAATAGGTATACTTAAAGATTCACTTAACTCAATAAATTCTTCTTCTTTAAAGGGAGGTGCAAGGTTTACCCAAGCACCATCTTCGGGTTTATCAATCTCTACAGTTTGAGCATTAATATTTTTGAAATATTGAATCATAATTTTTACACCTAAATTCTATTATTAAAAATTTATTTCACCTTTAAAAACAAAAGTTGCTGGTCCACAAAGCCACACATTTTTGAAAATGTTTTCACCAGTTTTTTCAAACTCAACTATTAAATTTCCTCCACTAGTTTCAACATTAATTTTATTAAATCCGTCTGTATAAAAACTTAATAAAGCACTTGCAGTTACACCAGTTCCACAGCTTAAGGTTTCAGCTTCAACACCTCGTTCATAGGTTCTTACTTTAATGGTTGATGAATTAATTTTTTCAACAAAATTTACATTAATTCCATTTGCATTAAAAAAATCATTATACCTTATTTTTTTCCCATCTTGATATACATCTACTTCATTAACATTACGAACATTTTTAATATAATGTGGAGATCCAGTATTTAAAATGAAATCTCCATCATAATCATCAACCTCATTTACATCAATCATTTTTATCCTTATCCAATTTTTATTGTCAAACTCCGATTCATGTTCACCATCACTTGCAATAAATTTATAATGATCTTTAACAATACTACAATCAAAAGCAAACTGTGTTAAACATCTGCTTCCATTACCACACATGCTTCCTAATTTTCCATCTGCATTATAATAAATCATTTCAAAATCGTAGCCATCTTTTTCTTGTAAAAACATTAATCCATCAGCACCAATTCCAAACTTTCTATCACATAAAAAATTGATTTGTTGTTCTGATAAAATAATTTTTTTTTGTCTATTATCAATGATAATAAAATCGTTTCCTGTTCCTTGATATTTATAAAAACTAGTCATACTAAATTGATGCAATAACTTGTAAACAGGTTGTTATTAAATTATCAACTGCTGCAGCCCCATCTTTACTAAATTCTTTTCTTACACGATTGGCAACTATTACATTTACACTTAAACATTGATGGCCCAAAAGTTTTCCCAACCCATAAATAGCACTTGTCTCCATTTCAAAATTACTAATTCGATGATTACCAAACCTAAAACTAG
>JAYVBS010000224.1:0-6131 GCA_043750315.1 Chitinophagaceae bacterium | reverse complement strand
ATACAGACCTTCAGCTTGGCGCTCCTCTAAAAAGAGTTTTAGAAATACTTACTGGGTTTTCTTTAGGAGCAGAAAGCATTGCGCTCTTTGCTCGGGTTGGTGGTGGAATTTTTACTAAAGCTGCAGATGTAGGTGCTGATCTGGTAGGAAAAGTTGAAGCTGGTATTCCTGAAGATGACCCGCGTAATCCCGCCACTATTGCTGATAATGTTGGTGATAATGTTGGTGATGTTGCAGGCATGGGTGCTGATTTATTTGGATCGTATGTTGCAACAGTTTTAGCAACTATGGTTTTAGGTCAAGAAACAACTTCGATTGATAAATTTGGTGGTTTGGCTCCAATTCTTTTACCAATGGTAATTGCAGGAGTTGGAATTATTTTATCAATTATAGGTACATTTTTTGTAAAAATTAGTGATAAAGCAGGAGTTAGTACAGAAGCAGTTCAAAAAGCTTTGAACATGGGTAACTGGGGTTCAATGATTTTAACTGCAATTGCTGCTTATTTTATAGTAAATTATATTTTACCCGAAACCATGGTTTTACGTGGTTTAACTTTTACACGCAATGGAGTTATTGGTGCAATTGCCGTTGGTTTAGTAGTTGGTGCTTTAATGAGTATCATTACAGAATATTATACTGCTATGGGTAAAAGACCTGTAATGAGTATCATTCGCCAATCTGCAACTGGTCATGCTACAAATATTATTGGTGGATTAGCTGTTGGTATGGAATCTACATTTTTACCAATTTTAGTTTTAGCTGCTGGTATTTATGGTTCATACGAATGTGCAGGTTTATATGGAGTTGCAATTGCTGCTGCAGGTATGATGGCAACAACTGCTATGCAATTAGCTATTGATGCATTTGGACCAATTGCTGACAATGCTGGTGGTATTGCAGAAATGAGCGATTTGCCTCCAGAAGTTCGTGAAAAGACTGATATTTTAGATGCTGTTGGAAATACAACTGCTGCAAGTGGTAAAGGTTTTGCAATTGCTTCTGCTGCATTAACAGCTTTGGCTTTATTTGCTGCATTTGTTGGTATTGCAATGCCAGATAATCAACATATTGATATTTATAAGGCTGATGTTTTAGCTGCATTATTTGTTGGTGGAATGATTCCTTTTATATTTTCTTCACTTGCTATAAGAGCTGTAGGTGAAGCTGCAATGGCAATGGTTGAAGAAGTTCGTCGGCAGTTTAGAACCATTCCTGGAATTATGGAAGGAACAGCAAAACCAGAATACGAAAAATGTGTAGCTATTTCAACAGAAGCTTCTTTAAAGAAAATGATGTTACCTGGTGCCATTACCATCATCTCTCCTTTATTAATTGGTTTCTTATTAGGACCAGAAGCATTAGGTGGATTTTTAGCTGGTGCAACTGTTAGTGGTGTGTTAATGGGAATCTTTCAAAACAATGCTGGTGGTGCTTGGGATAATGCAAAAAAATCTTTTGAAAAAGGGGTAGAAATTAATGGTGAGATGTATTACAAAAAATCTGAACCTCATAAAGCTTCAGTAACTGGAGATACAGTTGGAGATCCATTTAAAGATACATCAGGACCATCAATGAATATTTTAATAAAATTAATGAGCATTGTTAGTTTAGTAATAGCTCCAACTTTAGCATCTATTCATTCAACTAAACCTACAAATGACATTCAAAAAAATGTAGAAATAACTTTAAGTATAACCGATACAACAAAAACTGAAGATGTTAAGGTTATTAGTAAAAATACTTCAACAGAAAAAGTTACAGTTGATGGCGAAGCATTAATAAAAGAACTTAAAAAAGATGGTATTATTAAGGACGGTAATGTTACAATTGAACTTATAAATGGAAGTTTAAAAATTAATGGTATTACACAAACTGAAGAAGTTTTAAAAAAATATTCTAAATACTTTGGAGAAACTATTAACCAAAAAGCAACTATTAAACTTGAATTAAAGGAAAAGTAAATTATTTATTATATAAAGCAAAATGGATGTCAATTGACATCCATTTTTTTGTACTAAAATAAAAACTAACACTTGTTAGTTTAGTGATTTCAACTAACTTTACATCCTCAAATGTTTCATTATGGAAGTGAATTTTGAAGAATTGTTTTTATCAAAAATTGATAAAGAAATAAAAATAGAACCCAAAGATTGGATGCCTGAAAAATACAGGCAAACTAATATTAGACAAATCAGTCAACATGCCCATAGTGAAATTGTTGGCATGTTACCAGAAGGAGCTTGGATTACAAGAGCCCCATCATTAAAAAGAAAAGCCATTTTAATTGCAAAGGTTCAAGATGAAGCTGGCCATGGTTTGTACTTATATTCTGCAGCTGAAACTTTAGGTATTAGTAGAGATGAAATGGTAAATCAATTACATACAGGTAAAGCAAAATATTCTTCCATCTTTAATTATCCATCTTTAAGTTGGGCAGATATGGGTGCCATTGGCTGGTTGGTAGATGGTGCTGCAATTTTAAATCAAGTCATGTTATGTAGAACCAGTTATGGCCCTTATGCAAGAGCAATGGTAAGAATTTGTAAAGAAGAAAGTTTTCATCAGCGGCAAGGTTTTGAAATATTATTGACTTTATCTCAGGGAACTGATGAGCAAAAAGCTATGTGTCAAGATGCTATTAATCGTTGGTGGTGGCCAAGTTTAATGATGTTTGGGCCACGAGATAGTGAAAGCACAAATAGCGATTTAAGTACTCGATGGAAAATAAAAAGAAAAAGTAACGATGAGTTAAGACAACAATTTGTTGATATGTGTGTAATGCAAATTAAAGTGTTGAACATGACCTTACCTGACCACGATTTAAAATGGAATGAAGAAAAAAAACATTATGATTTTGGTGAAATTAATTGGGATGAATTTTGGCAAGTTGTAAAAGGAAATGGACCTTGTAATGTTGAAAGATTAAAAGCCAGAGTTGATGCTTGGGATAATGGAAAATGGGTGAGAGATGCTGCTCTTGCACATGCTGAAAAGAAAAAAGAAAGAAACAAAAACACTAAAGCTGCATAATATGAAAATGCTTAAAAAATATTACTACGGAGATTATGATGCCATTCAAGGTGGTGGAGAAAATTCTAATTCATCAAATCAAAATATTGAATCTTCATCTTGGCCTTTATGGGAAGTATTTATTAGAAGCAAACAAGGGCTAGACCATAAACATGTAGGAAGTTTGCATGCTGCAGACACAGCTATGGCAATTGAAAATGCTAGAGATGTTTATACTAGAAGAATGGAAGGTATAAGTATTTGGGTAGTAGAAAGCAAACACATTCATGCAACTAATCCTGATGAGGCAGAAAGTTTATACGAACCTGCTCAAGATAAAATTTATCGACATCCAACTTTTTATGATTTGCCAGACGAAGTTGGCCATATGTAATTTTGGAAATGGAATTGGGAATTGGGAATTAGGCATTATTTTAATCAATAATAATTTTTTCTTCTATGCAATACAAAGGATATAAAGAATTAGAATCTTATATAAAAGCTAGAGCATTAAGAAATGAAATTTCATCATTAGTAAAATCTTTTCCTGTCTCAGAACAATATCAAATAACAAAACAAATAATTCGTTCATCAAGATCAATAACAGCCAACATTGCTGAAGGTTATGGAAGATATACTTATTCCGATACAAGAAATTTTTTTATTATTGCAAGAGGGTCAACAACAGAAACTTTGGAACATTTAACTACACTTTTGATGAAAAGTATATCACAGAAGAAATATTAAACTCATTTCAAGAGAAATGTGAAATTGTTATAAAACTAAAGCAACAAAAAAGTAATGCAATCAAATATTCAACAACCAATTCCCAATTCCCAATTCCTAATTCCCTACTGCCTTCATCTAGCAGATACAACACTTATCATTTCTCATAGAAATAGTGAATGGTGTGGGCATGGACCAGTTTTGGAACAAGATATTGCGTTAACCAATATTGCTTTGGATTTACTAGGACAAGCCAGAAATTTTTATCAATATGCTGCAATTTTAATTGGCAATAATTGTGATGAAGATAAGTTAACTTATTTAAGAGATGTTTCAGAATATAAAAACCATTTAATGCTTGAACAACCAAATGGAGATTGGGGAGTTACAGTTCTTCGTCAGTTTTATTTTAGTTGCTTTCAACATTTCTTTTATCTGGAATTGCAACAAAATAAAGATGAACATTTGGCTGCAATAGCTACTAAATCTTTAAAAGAAGTAACTTACCATTTACGTTGGAGCAGTGAATGGGTAATTCGTTTGGGTGATGGTACTGAAGAAAGTCAGCATAGAATGCAAAATGCCATTGAAACCCTTAAAGATTTTATTGATGAATTTTTTAAAAATACTGATTACGAAACTGAACTACTTCAAGAAAATATAAGTGTTGATTTAAATATCATCAAACCCAAGTGGCTAAAAAAAATAAAAGAAGTTTTTGAAGAAGCTGATTTAAATTTTGTTCCTTCTACGAATACTCAAATAGGAGGAAAAAATGGAAATCATTCTGAACATCTCACAAAACTTTTAGCAGAAATGCAAACCTTGCAAAGAACTTTTCCTAATTGTGTTTGGTAAAACTTCAAATGATTTCATCTCAAATAAATAAAGAAACAATTTGGCAAATACTTGAAACTGTTTGTGACCCTGAAATTCCTGTGCTTACTATTACTGATTTAGGAATTGTGAGAGATATAGAAATTTTTGATAATTTAATTCAAGTATCCATCACTCCTACTTATACTGGTTGCCCAGCAATGGATATGATTGCTATGAATATTAAGCTAGCATTGATAGAAAATGGGCATCAAAACGTAATCATTAAAAATGTAATCTCACCTGCATGGACTACAGATTGGATAACGGATTCTGGTAAACAAAAACTATTAGAATATGGTATAGCACCACCCAAAGGAAATGCAGGAGATATAGCAAAAGATGGAATTCAATGCCCTCAATGCAAATCAATACATACAACTTTAATTAGTGAATTTGGCAGTACAGCATGTAAAGCATTATTTAAGTGTGAAGATTGTAAAGAACCTTTCGATTATTTTAAATGCTATTAAATTCTACATTTGATCGTAAAACAAAACCATTGTCTTTTTTAAAATTTCAAGCAGATACCATATTTACAGGAATAGAAGCACTAACTTCAAATCAAGTTCTCATCACAGATACTCATGGGAAAATTATTGATATTGTTGATGAACAAAATGCAGGTGATGATATTCAAAAATTCAAAGGCACCATTTCACCAGGTTTTATTAATTGCCATTGTCATCTAGAATTAAGTCATTTAAAAAATGCAATACCAGAACAAACAGGAATTGTAGATTTTATTTTAAACGTCTTACAAAAAAGGAATGCTTCAACAGAAATTATTCAACAAGCTATTCAAGATGCCGAAAATGAAATGATTGAAAATGGCATTGTTGCAGTTGGAGATATTTGCAATACCACACATACATTAGCACAAAAGCAAAAAGATAATTTATATTATCACAACTTTATTGAGGTTTCAGGATTTGTTCCAGAAAAAGCAAATGAAAAATTTGATGATAGTATTAAAATCTATAATAGCTTTCATCAAAACTTTCCAAATCAAACTTCATTAGTGCCACATGCACCTTATTCGGTTTCTGAAAATTTGTTTAAACTCATAAAAAAACAATCAGTTAACCAAATATTATCTATTCATAATCAAGAAAGTGAGGCTGAAAATGAATTTTTTACAAACAAGGAAGGCGATTTTTTAAAGCTCTATCAACAATTAGGTATAGACCTATCATTTTTTCAACCTACAAAACAAAATAGTTTACACTTCAGTTTACCATATTTAACCAAAGCCAAAAAAGTTTTATTGGTACATGATGTTTGTACCTCAAAAAACGACCTAGAATTAATAAAAAAATATTCTTTAAAATCAAAAACACAATTTTATTTATGTTGTTGCGTTTTAGCTAATAGATATATTTCGAACAGAAAACCTGACGAATTTATATTCCAAAACAATTTAGATAGTATAGTTATAGGTACAGATAGTTTAGCCAGTAACAATACCTTAAACATATTATCTGAAATAAAAAGCATTAAACAAGCGTATCCACTAG
>JAYVBS010000223.1:0-2635 GCA_043750315.1 Chitinophagaceae bacterium | reverse complement strand
GCTAATGCTACAGGTTTTGGTGCTGCAACTGATGATTTCATGGAACTAGGAATTGATTTAAATGAAAAATTGATAATGAATAAACCTGCTACTTACTTTTTTAGAATGAATGGAGATGCCATGGAAGATGTGGGCATTTTTACCCAAGATATTTTAATTGTGGATAGAAGTGTTTAAGCTACTAATGGCAGCATTATTATTGCTGCATTGGATGGAGAATTAATTGTTCGTCGGTTTGAAAAAATTTTTAATAAAATACAGCTCACTGCCGAACATAAAAAATACAAGCCAATTCTTATAGAAGAGTTTACTCAATTTTTATGCTGGGATGTAGTTACTTGTGCCATTCATTTAATTGATAAATCTTTGATTACATTTAATGCCAACAAATAATAGTAATACTAGCGAATAAAGTACTATAAACGCTGCAAATAGATTTTAAAAAGTAGTTTTAAATAATTCAAATTCCTCAGATGTAATTGTTCTTTAAATTAGTATAACTACCTTAGCAGTAATTATATAAAGTGAGAATAAATGGATGTCGAAAAAAAATTGAACGACAATAGTATGTTTTATGCACTATTTCAGTTTGCATCTATTGGAATTATTGTCGTGAATTCAAAAGCTGAAATTATTAATGTAAATGGCTTTTTATTAGAATTGTTTGGCTATACTGGAATTGATGAATTAATTGGGAAAAAGATTGAAGAACTAATTCCTAGCCGATATCATGTCAATCATGCACATCATAGAAATAATTATGTAAAAAATCCTGAACCTAGACCAATGGGAACGGGAAGAGATTTATTTGGTTTAAAAAAAGATAGTTCTGAAATTCCAGTTGAAATTAGCTTAAGTAATTATACTACTTCAGAAGGAAAGTTTGTAATAGCATTTGTAAGTGATATTTCAAAAAGAAAGGCTTCTGAAAAATCAGTTTTAGAACAAAAAGAAGAATTAGCAATCACGAACAAAAAAATTGAGGAATTAAATAATGAATTAGAAGGGAAAGTAGAAATTAGAACTAAAGAATTACAAGAAACTTTAAAACTTCTTGAATCATCAAAAGAGGAACTAACTAAATCTCTTAATAAAGAAAAGGAACTAGGTGATTTAAAAAGCAGATTTGTTTCAATGGCATCTCATGAATTTAGAACACCATTAAGCACTATACTTTCCTCAGCGTCACTAGTTTCAAGATACACAGAATCGGCAGATCAAGAAAAAAGAGATAAACATATTCATAGAATTAAATCTTCTGTAAATAATTTAACTGATATACTGAACGAATTTTTATCTATTGGCAAAATTGAAGATGGCAAAATTGTTGCTCATTTTGCAGAATTTAATATTGTTGATAATATAGAGGCTGTATGCAATGAAATGCAAACTCATGTAAAAGGAACACAAAAAATAATTTATAATCATGATGGTGATTATGTTGTAAATCTTGATCCATCTTTATTAAGAAACATAACCATTAATTTGCTATCAAATGCTATAAAATTTTCACATGCTAATGGTAAAATAATTGTTCAATCACATGTTAACAATAAATCTATAATTTTATCTATTAAAGATTCGGGAATTGGCATTTCGAAGGACGACCAAGAACATTTATTTGAACGTTTTTTTAGAGCTACCAATGTTACTAATATTCAAGGTACTGGCTTAGGTTTGCATATAGTTGGCAAATATGTAGAATTAATGAATGGCCACATAGATTTTAATAGTGAACTAGAAAAAGGCACTGAATTTATTATTAAGTTTAACAATAATTAATATTTAAAAATGATAAACATTTTGTTAATTGAAGATAGTGATGAAATAAGAGAGAATACTGCAGAAATATTAGAATTAGCTGGTTATAAAGTTCTTACTGCAGCAAATGGTAAAATTGGTGTAGAGTTAGCCCAACAACACCATCCAGATTTAATTATTTGCGATATTATGATGCCTGTTTTAGATGGGTATGGTGTTTTACATTTACTAAACAAGCATTCAGAATTAGCTAGTATTCCATTCATTTTTTTAACAGCAAAATCCGAAAGAGGCGATTTTAGAAAAGGAATGGAAATGGGTGCAGACGATTATATAACCAAACCATTTGATGATATAGAATTATTGAATGCTATTGAAAGTAGATTAAGGAAAGCTTCTATCTTAAAGAAAGATTATGAAGCAAATGCAGATGGTTTAAAAATGATGATTAACGACTTTAATGGTAAGGATGTTTTACAAAATTTAGTACTAGATAAAACAATTGACTATTATAAAAAGAAGCAGACCATTTATTCAGAAGGCAATTTGCCAAGAAGATTATTTTATTTGCAAAAAGGAAAAGTAAAAACTTATAAAACCAATGATAATGGAAGAGATTTAACAGTTGGATTGTATAGTACTGGAGATTTTTTTGGTTATACAGCAATACTTGAGGAGTCAAATTACAAAGAAACTGCTGAAACTATTGAAGAAAGTGAAGTATTAATCATTGAAAGAGAAGAATTTGATTCTATAATAAAGTCAAACTCAAATACAGCTCTAAAATTTATTAAATTATTAGCTAAAAATGTAGTAGAAAAAGAAGAACAATTATTATCACTAGCATATAATTCTCTCAGAAAAAAAGTTGCAG
>JAYVBS010000222.1:0-2643 GCA_043750315.1 Chitinophagaceae bacterium | reverse complement strand
AGCCAATTTTGATTTAGATAAAAGAAGATCTTCAGAAGCAGCAATGAAACTAATTTTTTCATCAGCATTTTCATCAGGTTTATTGTTGTTAGGTATTTCATTTATTTACGGAACAACAGGAACTTTAAATTTTGTAGAACTTTCATCTTTATTAAATGGTAGTCCTCTTCAAATATTTTCATTCATATTAATCTTTGCTGGATTTGGATTTAAAATTTCTGCAGTGCCATTTCATTTATGGACTGCAGATGTGTATGAAGGATCACCAGTTGCTGTTACCTCTTATCTATCTGTAATTTCTAAAGGAGCAATAGTATTTGTGTTTGTTTCTGTTTTATATAGTGTTTTCAAATCGTTTGATATGTTATGGTATAATATGATTTTTATTATATCCATCATGACTATGTTGATTGGTAATTTATTTGCTATTCGTCAACAAAACATGAAACGCTTCTTGGCATTTTCATCTATAGCACAAGTTGGTTTTATATTAATTGGTATTAGCAGTTATTCCATTGAAGGTTCAACTTCAATTGTATATTTTATTTTGATTTATATATTTTCAAATCTTGCTGCATTTGGTGTTATTAGTTTAATTAGTGCATTAACAAGCAAAGAAAATGTAGATGATTATAAAGGCTTATATAAAACCAATCCTGCTTTAACTTGGATATTGACTATTGCATTATTTTCTTTAGCAGGCATTCCACCAACTGCTGGATTTTTTGGGAAATTCTTTTTGTTGATAGCTGGTGCTGGAAAAGGAAATTATATTCTCATAACGATTGCAGCAATAAATATGGTGATTGCTTTGTATTATTATTTAAGAATTGTAAAAGCCATGTTTATGGATGAAAATGAAACACCAATTGAAAAAATAACAATTTCTATATTTCCAAAAATTTCATTTATCATTTGCATTCTTGGTATTTTAGTAACAGGATTGTATAGCAATATTTATCAGTACATCTACAATTTATTTATGTTTTAAATTTTCGACATGGCAATTAATAAAAATCATTTGTTTGAAGAGTTGGATGGAATAAAATGTGCCATTGTTGAAAGCAATGTTTCTAAAGAAAGAATGGAGTTTTTAAAATCGTTATTAGAATACAATGGTTATACAGTTATTGTTGTTCCAGTAGTTGCAAAACCTGTTGTTGCAAAAGAAGGAGAACCTGTTGAAATTGTTGAGCAAGAAGAAAAATATACTCTTGGCGTTACACATTTAGCATTCAATGCTACCAATGCTATTTTTGGTAGATTATTAAAAACTAAGGAAGGAAAATTTGTTACACAAAAATATTGGTTACAACAAGAAGAGGTTTGTAATGATGAAGTGCCTTATTATGAAAGAGGGTAATCTATTTTACAATAATGCAAATGTGCATTTCTAAAAATTTGATTTTCAGAAAAATATTTTTCACTAAATTGCAATTAATAAAAACATAAATACTTGTGTTTACTGTCATTGTAAATGACAACATTACAAACTTAACAAACAATAGATTTTCTTCAATTTTTGAGTAAATTTGTAAACGGACAAATAATAATAAAGGAAATGGTGACAAAGGAACTCATAACAGAATTAAAACACAAGGGAAATGGCGACATTGCAGAACTTGTTAAAAACCAACGTGACGTTGGGACTATTAACTTTATTCTTGAAAGTTTAGGGCAATTGCCAAGTAGTTTTGACAGCCATTTTCTATATGAACTTTTAGCACATCAACATCATCAAGTACGACTTAACGCTGTAAAAAATATTGGAAAACTCAATGTCAAGACAGACATAAAAAAACTCTCTGCATTGTACAAAACTGAAACTGACACAAGTGTTAGACGTGAAATCATTTCATCAATTGGTAGACAAAGAAGTGCCATTAATAAACCTCTTTTGTTTGAATTTTTAGAAGACGAAGACCCAAAAATTGTTTGCCAAGCAATTCGAGGGCTTTTAGTTTTTGAAAAAGATAAAGATGTTGAAGAACATTTAAAACCATTGATAAATCATCCTAATGAAATGGTTAGGACTGTTATTTACAAAGAATATTTTGCAAAAGATAATCAAAGTATTGGTGTGCTACCGCACACAGATACTTACGACTTTCTCAAAAATATTATTGTAAATGCTGATGTTTTACAAGCTTTAAAATATGTTCCTGATGAAAGCGTTCATTTAACATTTACTTCGCCACCTTATTACAATGCAAGAGATTATTCAATTTATCCAAGCTATCAAGCATACTTAGAATTTTTGGAAGAAGTTTTTAAAGCAACACATAGAATTACAAAAGAAGGTCGTTTTCTAATTGTAAATACTTCGCCAATTATAATTCCTCGAGTTAGTCGTTCACATTCAAGTAAACGCTATGGAATACCATTTGACTTGCACCCCTATTTGGTAAAAAATGGTTGGGAATTTATAGATGATATTATTTGGTTGAAACCCGAAGCAAGTGTCAAAAATCGAATTGGAGGTTTTATGCAACATAGGAAGCCATTAGGTTACAAGCCAAATTGTGTAACAGAATATTTAATGGTTTATAGAAAATCAACAGAGAAACTTTTAGATTGGAATATTAGAAGTTACGACTACAAAACAGTAGAAGAAAGTAAAGTTTCAGATGGATATGAAAACAC
>JAYVBS010000221.1:0-2654 GCA_043750315.1 Chitinophagaceae bacterium | reverse complement strand
GAACCAGAATACACCTGGAGAAACGGTAACTATGTTTTAGTGCAAGGTTATTGGGCAGAACCAAGAATGGGTTATAGATATGCTCCTGGTTATTGGAAGTTTAAAAAAAGAAAAGGTCATTGCTGGGTTCCTGGAAGATGGGTGAGATAATTTTACTCGTAAAGAAAAAAAGCAATTTTCTGTAATACATTTGGGTTTCGATAAATTGCATTATGGCCTAACCCTGATGTAATATAGAATTCTATGTTTGGAAGATTTTTTTCTTGTGTAGGTTTAATATCCTCAATAGGACAAATGAAATCTTTTTTGTCATGCACCCATAATACTTTGGACTGAATATTATTTAATGCTCTTGTAACAGAATAATAAGTTGGTAAATTACCAGATTGCTGTGTAATGTAATTTTCTAAATATGGTTTTAGAAAAATGGGCATTTTCAGAAATTTAAAAAAGTTATCAATAGCTCTTGTTGTTTCAGCTGCAGGAGCCACTAACACTACTTTTTCTACATCTTTTAAATTATTTTCTACGACTAAAGTAGCTGCTAATCCTCCAAAAGAGTGGCCTACAATTGCATATAATTTTCCAAATTTTTCATCTATCACTTTAATACATGAAGCATATTGGTTTACATTAACAGTTTTACCATCGCTTTCCCCATGTGCTAGAGCATCAAAAGCAATTACTTCAAATCCGGTTAAAAATATTTTATGAATAATAGATTCAGATTTGTAACAACAACTATCAAAACCATGAACAAGTAAAACTTTTTTGCCATTACAATTATTAGGAACCCAATGCCAACCACGAATTGTATTACCTTCATAAATGAAATTAATTTCATTTGCCCTTTTAAAAAAAGCAGGAGCTTTTCGTTTTACTTTTCCACTGTAAGGTGTACAAAAAAGTTTAAATAAACTCTCAGCTGCTTTTTGTTTAGAGAAAATTGATATGGTATTAAACTTTGTTTTATAAAGTTGAATGAGTAATTTTTGCTTTTTCGATAACTTCATTATTTCAAATATATGATAGTAACAATTATTGGAACAGGGAATGTAGCAACGGTATTTAGTAAATTAATTTTTAAAAGTGGATATACAATTCATCAAGTTTATGGAAGAAATAAATTAGCTGCAGAAAACATTTCAAAATCTGTAAAAGCAAATGCTATTGATGACATTAAAAATTTAAACTTTATTTCAGATATTTATTTAATTGCACTTTCTGATAAAGCCATTTTATCAATTTGCAAAGAACTTCAATTAAACGATAAGTTAGTAATACACACTGCTGGTTCAGTGTCAAAGGAAGTTTTAAAAAATGTATCTTTTAACTATGGTGTTTTATATCCAATACAAAGTATTAGAAAAGAAATGAATCTTGAAACTAGGATTCCATTGTTGATTGATGCAAATAATAATAATGCATTAATCCTTTTAGAAAAATTTGCTGCAAACATTTCAAAAGAAATAAATTTTGGAGATGATTCTCAAAGACTCAACTTACACTGTGCTGCTGTTTTTGCAAATAATTTTGTGAACTACATGTATGTACAAAGTGCAATAATTTGCGAAGAAAATAATCTTGATTTTAAATTATTACAACCTCTAATCGAAGAAACTGCAATGAGGTTAAGAATTAAACACCCTAAAGAAGTTTTTACTGGCCCAGCAATAAGAAAAGATTATGAAACCATTCAAAAACATCAACATGCTTTAGAAAAGCAACCAAAACTTTTAGAATTTTATAATAACATTACTAAGATGATAATGGAGCACTAATTTCTTCGTAAAGATGCTGAATTAAACCATCTGCCAAGCCAATTTTAGGAACATAAATCTGATCAATATTAGCCCAACGCATTACATTAATATAAATCTGCAAAGCAGGTACAATAACATCTGCCCTATCTTCTTTTAACTTATAGATCTTTATTCTTTCTTCAAGGGTAACACTTGATAACTCTTTAAAATAATCTTTCAATAAATCTAAACTTAAAGGCTTGCCTTCTTTTCGTTTGCTTAAAGTAAAAATTTTATTAATATTTCCGCCACTGCCAATTGCAACCATGGGTAATTTACTATTTGTATTCTTTTTTAAATGATCTCTCATTTCATCCCAAGCATTATCTGTAACCATGTTTTTCAACAATCGAATTGTACCGATATTAAATGATTCTTTATACATTAATTTACCTTGATCGAAAAAAGTTAGTTCTGTACTTCCACCACCAACATCAATATATAAGTATGAATGCTCCTTATCTAAATGTTCAGCTATATGATTTTCGTAAATAAATGTAGCTTCCTCATCACCACTAATTATTTTTACATCAATTCCTGTTTTTTGTTTTATTTCTTGTTGAACTTCTATTCCATTAGTTGCATCTCTCATTGCACTAGTAGCACAAGCTAAAAGATTTTCTATTTGATATGCTTTTAATAAATGTGCAAAGCTTTTCATAGTTTCAATAATCATATTTCTTTTTGTTTGAGAAATAAAACCATTTTCAAAAACTTCAAATCCTAATCGCAAAGGCACACGAACTAAATTAATTTTATTAAACGTTGCTTCACCATTTGAATCTATAGAAACTTCACTAATTAATAATCTTGCTGCGTTACTACCAATATCTATTGCTGCTAATTTCATTA
>JAYVBS010000220.1:0-6191 GCA_043750315.1 Chitinophagaceae bacterium | reverse complement strand
CACCATTAGTATTAATTACATTAGTGATTTATTTAATAGCAGTAATAGTTTCAAGAAAAAATCCATATGATAACAGAGACTTTCTGATGATCTTTAATTTTTTATTAATTGGTGTAATGGCATTGATTTTATTTTCATTATCTATATCATCAAAAAAAGCATTTCATCAATACAATACTTTGTTATTATTTGCTTTAGCAATTATAACCATAATTGTAAATGGAATAGCTTTAAGTGCTATCATGTTTAGAATAAGTGAATGGGGATTTACTCCAAATAGATTGTCAATTTTAGGTGGCAATATTCTTATCTTAATAAATCTATTAATAGTGGCTTTCAAGCTATTTAAAACAATAAAAAACAAAGCAGCAATAGAAGAGGTTGAAAAAAGCATTGCAATGTTTTTACCATTCTACTTTGCATGGACAATAATTGTTACTTTTTTATTTCCATTCATCTTTCAATTTAAATAGTTAACTAATTTCAGAAATTTTTCATCATTTATCAATAAAGGAAAATGTTTATGTTATAATTGTTTTAAAAAACACATTAAACTTAATGGTAATTATTTATTCAATATTTTTATACCTCTGTTAAGTATCGTTTAGATGGTGTGTAATTATGAAAAAAATATTTGTATTTTGTTTGATGTTCATGTGCTTTCAGCAATTTGGGTTATCTGCTCATTTAAAGGGCGGTTGGATTCAATATGAATATATTAGTACCGATTCTGTAGCAAGAACCAATACATATAAAATTACTGTAAGGCAATATCTTTCTTGTACATCTACAGGAGGACAAATTGATCAACAGATTTACTTAGGTATTTTTGATGGATCTAATAATAATTTATTACAAAATTTAACTGTACCATTATCTTTTACAGACAGGCCTAGTATTACAACCTTTGATCCTTGCATAAATCCAACACCAGTAGCAGGTTCAGTTTGTTATAGAATAGATGCATATGTTGTTACAGTAACTTTGCCATTTAATAATGCAGGTTATTTTTTGGCAGTTCAAAGATGTTGTAGAATTGCTGGTATTAACAATGTAGTTGGATCTAACACTGTTGGTGTTACTTACTTTAATAGTATTCCGTCAAACATTTTAGGAACAAATTATTCAAATAATAATAGTCCGATATTTCAACAAAAAGACACTGTAATTATTTGCCACACCACTCCTTTTACTTTCGATTTTTCAGCAACAGATTTAGATGGAGATTCATTGGTTTACACTTTTTGTGAGGGTTTACAAGGTGGTAGTGCTGGAAATAATGGTGCACAACCCAATCCACCAGCAAATCCACCTTATCAACCCATAAATTATAGTAGTGGATTTTTTGGCAGTGCACCATTAGGTACACAAGTAACTATACACCCAAAAACAGGACTAATTTCTGGAATTTCTCCAGCAATAACAGGTGATTATGTTATTGCTGTTTGTGTAATGGAATATAGAAATGGAATTAACATCGGAATAACAAAAAAAGAAATTCATATTAATGTTGCAAATTGTCAACTATCTGCAGCAAAACTTAATCCCACTTACGTAACTTGTGATGGATTTAATCTGCAATTTCAAAACGAATCAAGTGCTGCAGGAATCACATCTTACAAATGGTATTTTGGTGATGGAGTAACTGATACAGTTCCTACACCTCCTCATACTTATGCAGATACTGGTGTTTACAATTTAAAATTAGTTGTTGCAACTGCAGGTGGTTGTAGAGATTCTGCAACTGCATTGGTAAAAATATTTCCAGGCTTTACTCCAAGTTTTACTGTCAATGGATATTGTTTTCAAAACCCATTTACTTTTAATAATACCACTTTTGCACAATATGGATTTGTAGATAGTTTATATTGGGATTTTGGTGAAAGCACTGTAAACACAGATACTTCAAGACTTCAAAGTCCTTCTTACACATACCCAACACCAGGTTCAAGAAAAGTTTTACTATATGCTAGAAGTTCCAAAGGTTGTGAGGATACTACTTCAAAAGTCATCAATGTTTTAGATAAGCCTAGCATTAATTTAGCTTTTAAAGACACACTAATTTGTAGCATTGATACAGTACCTTTAAAAGCAACCTCAAATGGCACAACATTTTTATGGAATCCAAATTATAATATTTTAAATAGTAGTACTTTAAACCCAATAACTTTTCCAAAAGATACCACAACTTATGTTTTAACAGTTTCGGATAATGGATGTATAAACAAAGATTCTATTACTGTAAACGTGCTTGATTTTATTACTGTTGATGCAGGTGTAAATTCAAATGTTTGTTTAACAGATACCTTTACTTTTCAAACAAATAGTTTTGCATTAAGTTATTTATGGACCCCCTCAAATACACTAAATGATTCCACTTTAAAATTTCCAAAAGCCATTCCAATTAACCCTGTAACAAAATATTATGTAAAAGCTAATTTAGGTAAATGTCAAGATCAAGATTCTATTACGCTTTTTACTTTCCCTTATCCACAGGCAACAGCTTTTACTGATACCTCTATTTGTAGAACAGAAAGTGTTCAGATTCATGGAAACCATATAAGCGAAAATTTCAGTTGGTTTCCTATAAATTCATTAAATAATTCATCAAGCTTAAACCCAATTGCATCACCAGATAGCACAACAAAATATATTTTTACAGCGTTTAATTCAACAGGTTGTTTAAAATCTGTTTCTGATACAGTTACAGTAAAAATTGTACAACCATTTTCTGTTAATTTAAGTAACGATACCACCATTGTCATAAATCAACCTTTACAGTTATTTGCAAATGTTTTAAATAATTCTAATAAAAGTTTTTTATGGACAGCAAATCCTGCTTTTGGAATAAGTAATTTGAATAATGTAAATATTCAAAATCCTTTGGCAACTTTTCAAACTAATTATGATAGCATATTTTTAATAGTGAGAGCATTTACTGTTGAAGGATGTTCAGCTACAGATCAAATAAAAGTTACAGTTTTTAAAACAGCACCAGAAATATTTGTTCCTTCTGCTTTTACTCCAAATGGAGATGGCAGAAATGATGTAATTAAACCAAAAGCTGTAGGTCTTACAAAGCTTGACTATTTTAATATTTACAATCGCTTAGGTCAATTAATTTTTAATACTACAACTATTGGTGCAGGTTGGGATGGTAGAATAAATGGTAAATTACAAGATTCAGGTACTTTTATTTACACTACACAAGGAGTAGATTTTTTAGGAAATACCATTACCAAAAAAGGAACTATTGTTTTAATTCGCTAAAATCATCTTTTTAAAAAATCAAAACTTTTTTTTGCAATCAATAAGTTAACTTTGCAAACTTAAATAGTGATAATTATTCTAAACTCAAGATCCAAGAATAATATCTAAAAACAAAAATTAAATCGTACATCTAACATCTTAAATCTAAAATAAAAATGGCAGATATTTTTGAAAAATTAGTGAAAAACTATGGACCGATAGGTCAACATAGAGAAAGATCTCATGGCTATTTCCTTTTCCCAAAATTAGAAGGTGAAATTAGTAGCAGAATGATATTTAAAGGAAAAGAAATGATTGTTTGGAGCTTAAACAATTATTTAGGATTAGCCAATCATCCAGAAATTAGAAAAGTTGATACTGAGGCTTCACAACAATTTGGCTTAGCTTATCCAATGGGTGCAAGAATGATGAGTGGAAACAGTAATTATCACGAAAAATTAGAAGCTGAATTAGCAGCATTTGAAAAAAAGGAAGATGCTATTTTAATGAATTTTGGTTACCAAGGTATCATGAGTGCCATTGATGCAATTTGTGGCAGACATGATGTAATTGTATACGATGCTGAAAGTCATGCTTGCATAATCGATGGCTTACGTTTACATACTGGTCATAGATACGTTTTTAAACACAATGATATTGAAGATTGTGCAAAACAATTAGAACGTGCAACGACATTAATTGAAAAACAAAAAACTGGTGGAATTTTATTGATTACAGAGGGTGTTTTTGGCATGGCAGGAGACCAAGGAAAACTAAAAGAAATAGCAGAGTTAAAAAAGAAATTTGAATTTAGAATGTTGGTAGATGATGCTCATGGTTTTGGTACATTAGGCAAAACTGGTGCTGGTGCTGGAGAAGAACAAGGTTGCCAAGATGCAATTGATTTATACTTTTCTACTTTTGCAAAATCAATGGCAAGTATTGGGGCATTTATTGCAGGACCAAAAGTTATTATTGATTACATAAGATACAATATTCGTTCTCAAATTTATGCCAAAAGCCTACCAATGCCCATAGTAATAGGTAATTTGAAAAGATTAGAGATGTTACAAACTATGACAGAACTAAAAGATAAATTATGGAGCAATGCTCTGAAGCTTCAAAATGGTTTAAAAGAAAGAGGCTTTGACATTGGTTCTACCAACACACCAGTAACTCCAGTATATATGAAAGGTGGCGTTGAAGAAGCATCAGCCATGTGTGTAGATTTAAGAGAAAATTATCATGTATTTGCATCAATTGTTATGTATCCTGTCATACCAAAAGGGCATATTATTTATCGTTTAATCCCATCTGCAATTCACACAGATGCAGATATTGAACAAACACTAAAAGCATTTAGTGAAACCAAAGCAAAGCTTGATGCTGGTGTTTATAATGTTACTGAAGTACCAAACATGGCAGAAGCATAATAACTTGCTTTTTTTTAAATAAAAACCTTCAATAAAATGTGCTTTAAAGCACATTTTTTGTTTTATAAAATCTAATAACAAAACTTAAACTTTGCTTCGCCAGCATTCAATTACATTTGCAGCTATATGAAATCGGGATTTGTAAACATTTTTGGGAAACCCAACGCTGGAAAAAGTACATTATTAAATGCTTTGCTTGGTGAAAAGTTGGCTATCGTTTCGCCGAAAGTTCAAACTACACGTCATCGCATAAAAGGATTTTTAAGTAAGCCCACTGAGTACCAAATTGTGTTCAGTGATACGCCTGGAATAATAGAGTCTAAATATAAGCTTCACGAACGCATGATGGCTGCTGTAAAAAGTGCTTTAGAAGATGCTGATGTAGCTTTATTGATAGCAGATGTTAATGATGATTTTGATGAATTGGATGTGATGTTTTCTTCTTTAAAATTAAAAGTTCCAACTCTATTAATTTTAAATAAAATTGATCAAGCACATAATGGAAGAATTGCAGATGCTGCAAATTTTTTTGAAGGTAAACCTTATGCAAATAAGTTAATAAAAGTTTCTGCTTTACACGAACATCATTTACCAAAATTATTAAATGCTATTATAGAACTTTTACCAGAAGGCGTTCCTTTTTATAGTGAAGATGATTTAAGCGATTTGCCTACAAAATTTTTTGTAAGTGAATTGATTAGAGAAAAAGTATATCAACTTTTTCATGATGAAATTCCTTATCATGTTGCAGTGATGATTAATGAATATAAAGAGAAAGATACATTAGTCAAAATACAAGCTGACATTGTGGTTCAACGTGAAACACAAAAAGCAATTATAATAGGTTCTAATGGAAGTATGATAAAACAATTAGGCACTTTAGCAAGACAAGATATTGAGAAATTTATTAGTCAAAAAGTATTCTTAGAATTGTTTGTAAAAGTTAAACCAAAGTGGAGAGACAATGAATTACAACTAAAAGAATTTGGGTATTAAATAATTATTAATGTTTGATGATTAATGTTGAATAAAGTCAAGTTGAAAATTATTAATGTTAGTCATTTTAGTTTTTAATTTTTGATTTTAAATTTTTATAAAAAATGAGTTATACAGTTGCAATAGTAGGTAGACCAAATGTTGGCAAAAGCACTTTCTTTAATCGTTTATTAGAAGAAAGAAAAGCTATAGTGGATGATGTTAGTGGCGTTACACGAGATAGACAATATGGTATTTGTGAATGGAATGGCAAAACCTTTAATGTGATTGATACAGGAGGTTTTGTACCACACACTTTAGATATTTTCGAAACAGAAATTCGTAAGCAAGTAAAGATTGCAATTGCAGAAGCAGATGCAATTATTTTTATGGTTGAAGTAGCAACAGGTATCACTGTTTTAGATGAAAACATGGCTACTATGTTAAGACAAACCAACAAACCAGTTTATGTTGTTGTAAATAAAGTTGATAATCCTCAACGTCAATTAGAAGCTACAGAATTTTATAGTTTAG
>JAYVBS010000219.1:0-2661 GCA_043750315.1 Chitinophagaceae bacterium | reverse complement strand
TCGCTAAGAGATTTTGAAAAAGAAGAAAAACATATTATTGATAAACATGGAATGAAAGTAATTACTCATAAAATCTAAAGAGGCAATTTTAATAGCATCAATGCCCATACTTGCACCTCGAGTACCTGCACCAATTTCAGAAGGAATTTCAATTAACTTAATATTCTTCATAGCAACTTTAATTAATGCAAAGCTAAAGAATTAAGTTGTAGTTTAAACTTCAGAAAATATTATCCTTGCAATTAATTCAATAAAAACATTTTTTGTATAAGATATTAGATCAAATCACAAAGCCAAGAATTCAAGAACTTTCAAGTTTTTCAAAAGAGTTTGAAATGTATATTGATGTATTGCGATTAGATGAAATTCATCCCATAGTTTCTGGGAATAAATGGTATAAACTAAAATATTATTTGCAAGAGGCAAAGCAATTAAATAAAGAAACAATTTTAACTTTTGGTGGAGCTTATTCAAATCATATCATTGCTGCTGCTTATGCTTGCAAGGCTTCAGGCTTTAAAAGCATTGGAATAATTAGAGGAGAAGAATCATTAAATCTTTCTACAACTTTAGAGCAAGCAAAAAAACTTGGCATGGAATTATATTTTGTTAGTAGGCAAGACTATGTTTTTAAAAAAGATATTGCTAACCAATTTACTGATGCATATGTTATACCTGAAGGGGGAGAAGGTGAGCTTGGAATAAAGGGTGCTTCAACTATTTTAGAAAATGTAAAACTAAAAAAATACAACCATATAATTGGTGCTTGTGGAACAGGAACAATGATTTCTGGAATACTAAAAGTTTGTAACCCAAATCAACAAATTATCGGAATTAATGTGTTGAAAGGGTTTGAAGAATTAGAAAACAAAATAAAATCAAATGTTGTTGATGATGAATTTGGTGATCGATTAACTGTTTTTAATGATTATCATTTTGGTGGATATGCAAAACATCCTGCTCAATTAATTGATTTTATGAATTATTTATGGCAAAGAGAAAAAATTCCAACAGATATTGTGTATACTTCTAAACTTTTTTATGCTTTGCAAGATTTATTGTTAAAAAATTATTTCCCCAAAAAAAGTAATTTATTAATTATTCATAGTGGAGGTTTGCAAGGAAATGATTCGTTAGCTATAGGTAGTTTACTATTTTAAAAATTATAATTTTTAAATATTTATAACACATTATATTTGATTAAATAATACTAAATTGTTGTTAAAAAGTCAAGTGAATACTCAAAAGGTAAATTTATTAAATTCAATTATTATTTACATTTTACTTCCATTATTTCTAGGAACTTCAGTTTATTTATTTTTAAGAGTAGATCAAACTTTTGGAGAAAATTTAATAAAGTGGAATTATCAACCAACACTTTCTATATTAAATTATAGTTGGTTTATAATACTTGTAGGTTCTTTGCCTGACTTTCTTTGGTTATTTGCTTTATTAAATTTATTCTGTTTTATTTGGGAAGGAGTTGAAAAAATTCCGACTTTTTTTAAAATACTTTTGTACACATTACCCATTTTAAGTGAAGTTTTTCAATATTTTAATATAATACAAGGAACTGGAGATTATTTCGATATATTAGCCTATTTACTAGCAATTTACATTTTTTCAATAACCAATAAACAAAAACAATGAATCAAAAATTAAAATTCTTTTATTCAATTTCAGCAATTGCATTTTTTGCATTTTTATTTGCTGCATCTAGTCCAGTTAAAAATATTACTCAATTTGCTACTGATCTTGCACCTGCTATTACACCTGATGCAAAAGAATTAACCAGAATTACAAATGATAACTTACAAGAGTTCGCAGCTACAATAAGTCCAGATGCTAAAAAAATACTTTATTATTCTGTTGATCCAATTCAAACTGGTACAAAGAAGTACCATATTAATGTTAAAACTTTGGGTCAACAAGGAACAACACCATTACTAACAGAAGGTTGTCATAGCCCAAGTTGGATGGCTGATAGTAAGGGCTTTTATTTTACGTATGCTATACCTACAAAAGCTGTAATAGCTAAATCTAAAATTGATCAAGGTGGAATTAGCTATATTTCTCCTAATGCAAATGGTGATGCAGATGACAATGCATCATATATGAAAGCTGCTAGTAAAATTCTTTTCCACACAAAAATTGGAGGAGATTATCAAATCGCAATGCTTGATCCAAGTGGATTAAATTTTACACTTTTAGGAACTGGGTTCAATCCTATACCACATCCAACACTGAATTCCTTTTTATTTGCGAAAATGGTTGGACTGTATTCTCAAATTTTTACTTATGATTTAACAACTGGTCAACAAACCCAACTTAGTAGTGGTAATTTTAATTATCAATGGCCTAAATTTTCTCCAGATGGCAAGTGGATAGTATTTCAAAAACATTCAAGAAAAGAAGACCTAAAACCTAATCAAGATTATTCTCAACATCTTTTTTTAATGAATGCAGTTGGCGGGAATGTTAAACAATTAACTTCTGGAAAAACTTGGAATTCATTACCTGAATTTGGGGCAGATGGTTATATATATTTTTCCTCAAACGCTGGTAATAGTGATTTAAAAAGAACTTTTGATAATTATGATATTTGGAGAATTAAACCAAGTTTAGCTGACTAATCAATTTTAATGTGATTTAAAAAGGGAC
>JAYVBS010000218.1:0-2661 GCA_043750315.1 Chitinophagaceae bacterium | reverse complement strand
TTAAGTTATCAAAGCATGTATTATCATGTTCAATTAATGATTGAATTAATGAATCGTGGGGCTATAACTTTTGATTATGGAAATAATTTAAGGGCAAGGGCAAAAGAGTTTGAAGATGGAAAATCCGAAAGCCATATTAAAGCACAAATAAACGAACTCACGGACTTACAGTCTTTCCAACTTGGCAATTGCTTTGCTTTCCCAGGTTTTGTTCCAGCTTATATTCGTCCATTATTTTGTGAAGGTAAAGGTCCGTTTCGTTGGGCAGCTTTAAGTGGAGATCCAAATGATATTGCAGTTACTGATGAAGTAATAATGAATTTGTTCCCAGAAAATAAAGGCATGTTGCGTTGGATGAAAATGGCAAAAGAAAGAATTGCTTTTCAAGGCTTGCCTGCACGTATTTGTTGGTTAGGACAAGGAGAAAGAGAAAAAGCAGGTTTAGCATTTAATGAATTGGTAAGAACAGGAAAAGTAAAAGCACCCATTGTAATTGGACGAGATCATTTAGATACAGGTTCTGTAGCTTCTCCAAATAGAGAAACTGAAGCCATGTTAGATGGTAGTGATGCTGTTGCAGATTGGCCAATTTTAAATGCATTGGTAAATACTGCAGGTGGTGCAAGTTGGGTAAGCTTACATCATGGTGGAGGAGTAGGTATGGGTTATAGCATTCACAGTGGAATGGTAATTGTTGCAGATGGTACAGAAGCTGCAGCTGCAAGGCTTTCAAGAGTTTTAAGAAACGACCCTGGAATGGGTGTGATTAGACATGCAGATGCAGGATATGAAATCGCTATTAAAACAGGTAAAGAACATGGCCTATTGGTAGTTGATAGGTTGAAATAGATATGAGTTTAGAGTTATGAATTAAAAGTTTTTTGTTTGTGTTTTCATCACAGCTTTTAAACTGCTTTAAAAGTTGTTATAGCTGTCATACTACCAAGGACTTTGGCTAATAGTATATTATTGAAAGTTAATTCAAATTCTTTAAATCCAATTAAGAACTTTTTTAAATATTCCTCTCACTCTGAACGTTATAATTTCATCCTCGGATAAAACAATGTCTTCAAAAGAATCATTGTAGCTTAATGGTTTTAGAACAATTGATTTATGGCGAAGACTATCCTCTGTAAAACTTTTGATGCTGCTATATTCTTTAATGGTATAACCAGAGCCATAATCTCCATCTTGTATACTGGTACATTCTGCAAGCACAATTTCACCATTTCTACTCCCAGCTGTGTATTCTTCAAAAAGACAGTAAGAAGAATTAGGTATTTTTTTATTCATAGATTCTCCAATTACTTGTGCTATAAAATATCCTTTTTTTGGACTGACTTGCATTGGAAGTTCAGCCCAACTAAATTCTTCATAAAATTGTGGGTCAGTGAAATTTGTTGCTGCAACTTTTATATTATATAGTGGGACTGCATTAACAAAAGGCTTCACAGATTTAAAAGGAATTATTCTTGGATAATTAACTTTAGTTTCAATTACGTCAATGTCTTCAAATCTTAGGGTAATAGCCTTTTTTAAATATGCTTTCATGTTTTTATTGCAAGCATATATGAAAGCACCTTTAATTCCACGATAAAGTACGGTTTTATAAATATTGACAATATATTCTTTTAAATCCTCAATATTATTGACACCTCTTTTACCATTCTTGTCAAAATATTTAGTCTTATCAATTACAATTGTATTTAAAACAGGGTCATAATCTATTTCTAAACCAAAAATAACTGCTACATGGTTTAAGTCATACCCTTGCGTTGTATGAATACAACCGATTTGCTCAAATGAGTTATTTGAATTTATCCAATCACTTGCTGTTTGATTCCATTGGAATTTTAATCCATCTAATTCAATATCAATTGCATCTAAATTTGGACGTGGCTTTTTTTTAGGATCAGATTTCCATTCCCATGAATAACCTGCAACCATTCTACATAAACCAAATTCTTTTTCTTTAGCCTTTAATTTTTTATACAAATCAGAAAAATTATCAAAATACTCCAAATTAAAGTTTTCGGGCAATTCAGTTTTTTGAATACTTTTACAATTAAGCAAGTCATCGACAAATTTTATATAATCATTTCCACCGTTTGATCTCATTTGAGAATTTAAACTAAGTCTCAAAGTGTTTTTTTTATTTATGAGTTCTGCAAATCTATTTTCGTTTATATCAGAGGGTTTGACTGACTGAGCTGAATCGTAAAAGAAAATTTGATTATTGCTATTTGCAACAATCCAATCTAATTCTGTACCATCATCACCAAGTCCTAAACGCATATTATTTTGTCTGAAGATACCCATCCAACCAATATTTCTATATTGCCTTAGTCTATGGGCTTCATCTACAATAAGTAAATCGTATTTAGAACCCAAATTGAAAGTATCTGAGGGGGACATCACCATTTTTTTATCAAGACCAGGGACACTTGAGAAAACTTTTTTTATAGTTTCTCTTAAGGAAGTCATTGCTATCACAAATCCAATTTTTGCTTTAGGATATTTTTTTTGAAATTCTCTTATTAAACTAATTTCATGAAGATCATCTTCCTTTAATTCAAAATCATCATTATTACTTACATCACTTTTTAATAGTTTTATTAAGTAGCTTGCTAAAATAGTTTTTCCTGTGCCAGCACTGCCACT
>JAYVBS010000217.1:0-6200 GCA_043750315.1 Chitinophagaceae bacterium | reverse complement strand
CAAACATTAGTACAAAAGTTTGATAGAGATATTAAACACTATATGAGTGCAGGATATAGTGAAGCAGAGTCAAGACAAGATTTTATAGATAATTTTTTTATAGCATTAGGTTGGGATGTAAACCACCAAACACAAACCAACCCTTATGAACAAGAAGTAAAAATTGAACGTAGCCAAAAACAACAAAATGAGAGTGCCAGAAAACGTGCAGACTATGCTTTTTATCTTTCACCCAATTTTAAAGACGAAGTATTTTTCGTAGAAGCTAAAAAACCAAGTGTTTTAATAACACGCAATGAGCAACATTATTTTCAAACTATTCGTTATGGCTGGAATGCAGGTTGCCCAATTAGTGTGTTAACAGATTTTGAAGAATTTGTAATTGTTGATTGCCGAGCAAAACCCAATATAAAATATGCACTTAATGGTCAACACAAAAGCTATAAATATACTGATTATGCTAACAAAGAAAATTTTGCCGAAATTTATTGGTTATTTAGCCGAGAGGCAGTAGCTAATAAAAGCATAGAAAAGTATGCAGCCACATTAGGCAAAGCCAAAGGAAGAGTTACACAAAAAGCTTTGTTTAAAGGTGGTTACCAAACTATTGACGATAGCTTTTTAGAATACCATAGATGCAATAAGACTAAACCTTGCTCAAGCATTTAAAAAGAATGATGACAGCCTAGATGGAGAACAATTAACAGAAGCTGTACAACGAACTGTAGATAGATTAGTGTTTATACGTTTTTTAGAAGATAAATTTATTGAAGCCGAAAGCCATGTGAATGAATGGAATGGTTGGAAAGATTTTATAGCTGACTGCCGAAAACTTGATGCTAAATATAATGGCGTTGTGTTTAAAAAACATTTTATTGATGAACAGGATTTTGTTGTAGCAGAAGAGGATTTGTTTAAAGAAATTTGCCAAGATATAAGCAGTCTTAATAGCCCCTACGATTTTAATTATATTCCCATACATATTTTGGGTAGCATTTATGAAAGGTTTTTAGGTAAGGTAATACGCACAACAGCTAAAAGAGTTTATGTAGAAGAAAAGCCAGAAGTTAGAAAGGCTGGTGGAGTTTATTATACTCCAAAATATATTGTAGATTATATAGTTCAAAATACTGTTGGTAAAATAATTCAAGGTAAAACCCCTAAACAAATTAGTGAATTACATTTTGCAGATATTGCTTGTGGCAGTGGTAGCTTTTTAATTGGTGTGTACGATTGTTTGTTGGACTATCATAGAAAATATTATTTAGATAAATTACAAGGCAAAACAGAAATAGATAAACGAAGCGAAGATTTTGGAAATGTTGAATACATCAATAACCAATGGACACTTACTCTAAAGCTAAAGCAAGATATACTGCTAAATAATATTTATGGAGTAGATATAGATTATCAAGCAGTAGAAGTAACACAGCTAAGTTTGTTTTTAAAAATGCTGGAAGACGAAAGCCTTAGCAGCATTGGCACAAGGCAGGGGCGAATGTTTGCCAAAGTGTTGCCCGACCTTACCAAAAACATTGTGTGTGGCAATAGCCTAATAGGTTTTGATATTATGCAGATGAATGGTTCTCTATTCCCCTCCTTTGGAGGGGTTGGGGGTGGGTTAGATGTGGAGTTAAAAAAACTAAACCCAATGGATTACACAGCAGCGTTTCCAAAAATTATGAGAAGTGGAGGTTTTGATGGAATTGTGGGGAATCCACCGTATGTGAATATTTTTAATATTGAAAATGAGAACGAAAGGAACTACTATAAAAGTAAGTTTAGAAGTTGTACAAATAAAGTAGATTTATATGCCTTTTTTATTGAAAAAATAATTTCAATCTTAAAGAAGAATGGGGTGTTTGGAGAAATTTTTTCAAATAGTTGGTTAAGTACTGAAAGCTTTAAAAATTTTAGAAAATTAATAGTTGAAGAATCTAAAATCTATGAATTAGTAAAGTTGCCACCCAATGTATTTAAAGATGCAACTGTTACTACTATTTTACTTTTTTCAGAAAAAAATATTGATGCAAAGAACACAATTAAATTAAAATATTATGAAGAAGAAGAGTTTAAATCTTTCGCATTCAATTTGAACTATAAACAGATTCAAAATAATGGAAATTTTTCATTTGGCTTTAAGAAACATATCCAAATTAAAGTGGCTACAAAACCACTTGATAAGCTTATTAATTTTTCATTAGGAATTAAAACATCAAACGACAAAAGATTTGTAAAAGATACTAAGGAGAATGAAGATTGTTTTAAATTATTACGAGGCAAAGATTTCTCTCGTTATAAAATTAATTATGCAGAAAAATATGTTTGGTATCGTCCAGATTTAATGATGGAAAAAGTTGGTGCTGGTCCAAGAAAAATAGAAAACTTCAAGAAAAATAAAATCTTAATTAAAGATATTGCAACTGAAATAATTGCAACATATGATGATGAAAACTATTTAACAACAGATACTATCTCAATAGCATTTGATGCCAAGCCATATGATATTAAATTTATTTTGGGATTGCTTAATAGTAATTTTATTAGACTTTGGTTTAATACAAATTTTGAAGCTGGACTACATATTAAAATAAATCAATTACAAAAAATACCAATTGTAAATATCAACCTCAAAAACCCACAACAAAAATCTCAACACGATAGCATCGTAAATTGTGTAACACAATTATTAGCAGCCAAGCAAAAACTAGCCCAAACCAAAGAGGGCAGAGATAAAGAATTTTTAACCAACCAATGCAATGCTTTAGACACACAAATAGATAATTTGGTGTATGAATTGTATGGTTTAACAGATGAAGAAATAAAAATTGTAGAAAATAATTAAAAGTTTATGAGCAAACAATTGTCAGCCATTGAAGCTATAATAAAACTAGATTTAAATAATTTAGAATCACCTAATATCTTAACAGAATCTGATAAGATTATTTTTAATAGCCTTAAAAATAGATTGTCAGAAATTCTGTCTTTACTAAAAAGAGCAGCATCTATAGCATCTTTACAACAACAAGTTCCATCAAGTATACGTTCCAACTTTACAAGCATTGCAGAAGAATTCCTTAATAATTATAATGAAATAAATCAGCTTAAATTTAATGGAGAAACTGCAATTGTCATTGAGCAGTTTAAAAATAAAATAAATAGAGTAGAAAATTATTGTTCTACATTTTATAATGTAAATACTACTCCGAATGCTTTGTCGACAATTAGTTGCTTATTGTTTTATAGTAAAGATTTTGATGAGGATATAAAATCAGACCTTTCCAATTTAAAAAAAGATTTAGAACTAGAAGTCACGAAAGCTAAAGGGTTACAAGCAGAACTTACCAAAAGTGCAAGTGTGGTTACAATATCAAATTATGCTCAAACTTTTAATCAACAAGAAATCAAATATAAAAATGCTGCACTTATGTGGTGTGTATTTGGTTTTGTAATATTCATTTCTTTTATAATTACCTTAATTTGTTCAATTCATTGTAACTGGTTTCCAAATACAACAATATTAACATCTAAGTATAGCAGTCTAATATCTACAAAAGAAATATTTAACTATCCAATACTCATAACAAAAGCCTTTATAATCTCAATGTTTGTATATATTATTACATTCTGCTTTAAGCAATATAACATCAATAAACATTTAGAAGTTATCCATCAACATAAAAAAAATTCTCTCAATTCCTATAGATTATTTGAAGCGTCATTACAAAATATTGATGATACTATTAAGAATACTCTTTTACGAGAAGTTGCAAAAGCAATTTATAGTATACCAAATTCTGGTTTTGTTTCAAATGAAAAAAATAGTAATAGTGAATCAAATTTTTTTGATATAACTAAAGTGGTAAAAGAACAAAATTAAATTAGTGAAAATCAATATCCTTAAAATTCCTTCTGAGCAACGTCTCTGAAAGGACGTTGCGATAAAGTTAGATTGTTGTAAATAAAATAAATAAAAAAGCGTTTCAATTTTGAAACGCTTTTTTGTTTAATATCATCTGCTAATTTGTTAATTAGTTTGAGTTATATTCACTAGATGAATAACTTAATCATAATTGGTCATCCTAATAAAGAAAGTTTTTGTTATAATGGTATAATGAAAACCATTCAAACGGAACTATTAAAATATAACGAAGAAGTAAAACTTATAGATCTTTATGAAGATGATTTATATATTAGAAATTTTAATAAGAATACAGAAATCATTCAACAATATAAAGCAGATATTACTTGGGCAAACAGAATATATTTTATTTCTCCAGTATGGTGGTTTAGATGTACCCCTTTAATTGAAAGTTTTTTCGATCAGGTTTTTACTCCTGGGTTTGCTTATCAATTTAAACCAATTACAAAAATTTATGGTTACCCAAAACCATTGCTTTCAGATAAAAAGGTGAGAACATATTTAACACACGGAGCACCTGCTTTACCTGTATTAACATTGTATTTAAACTCAGTAAAACTAAGACTAGTAATGGGTGTTTATTCCTTTGTTTTTGGTTGGTTCAAAACAAATACTCGTCAGTTTTGGAGCGTTCCATTTGTAGCCGAATTAAAAAGATTAAAATATTTAGATGCAGTAAAAAGAGATATTCAAAACGACTTAGGTATATAAAAAATAATCATATTCTCTTACACAATAATCAACCCTAACTTCTAAACATTATTTAATCAACCCTAAAAGAAATTTTACATACACATCCATAGGTGGTTACTTTTCCATCTTTTACATGTGCTTTAATATCTTTTACATAAACAGAATCAATATTTCTAATAGTTTTAGAAACTTCTGATACTGCTTGTTGAATAGCATCTTCAATTCCTTTTTCTGAAGCAGCAATTACTTCAATTACTTTTACAATAGACATAATCTTATTTTTTTGTTTGATGAAAAATTTTGATGAACCAACTAAAGCTAAGTTATAAGGCATACTAAACCAAATAAAAAATCAAATTTTTAGCTATTCTACTTCTTCCAATAAATTGTTAAGGTCAAGGGTTTTTGTATACATCACAACACTCCCATCTGCATGATATTGCCAGTCTTCTTTGGGTCTATCCCAATATAATTCAACTCCATTATCATCTGGGTCATTTAAATAAATGGCTTCAGATACACCATGATCACTTGCTCCAGTTAATGGGTATTTAACCTCAATTAATCTTTTTAAAATAGTGGCCAAATCTTTTCTTGTGGGATATATAATAGCTGTATGAAATAAGCCAGTGCTATTGCTTGGTGGTGGATTTCCATTTTTGCTTTGCCAAGTATTTAATCCAATATGATGATGATAACCACCTGCAGAAATAAAAGCAGCATCTTTTCCATACATGGTGGTTAATTCAAAGCCTAATAGATCTCTATAAAAAGCTAATGATTTTTCAAGATTAGAAACTTTTAAATGTACATGACCAATTCTGGTTTGTGCAGGAATTTTATATGCTTCACTCATGGCTATTTTAAATTAAACAACTAATATAAACCATAAATGTTTTCGAGCAAGTTATTGTATTGTGGTTTTATTTTTTTAGAAACAGATTTTTTATTGATAACAGATTGAATACTTGCTGGCATGTTTAAACTATTACCCAGAATGGATTCTATAACATTATAAAATTTTATAGGATGTGCAGTTTCTAAAAAAATACCTTTTTGTTGAGGGTGTTGTTGTAAATAATTTTCTAATGCTACATAACCCACTGCACCATGTGGGTCTAGTAAATAACCATATTGTTGATGAATTCTTTTTATGGTTGCTGCAGTTGCTGCATCACTAATACTACAACTACTCATGTTTAATTTTATAGCATCAATATTTTGTTGAAAGATTTCTAATATTCTAATAAAATTACTTGGGTCACTTACATCCATAGCATTTGAAATAGTTGCTACTGTTGACTTTGGTGAGTATTGATTGGTTTGTAAAAATTCTGGAACAGTATCATTGGCATTACAAGCAGCAATAAAATGATGTATAGGTAAACCAGATTGTTGTGCTAATATTCCTGCACAAATATTCCCAAAATTTCCACTAGGCACAGCAACTACTGGTGGATTGCTTTTTGCTGCCCATTGCTTATAAGCAAAAAAATAATAAAACTGCTGTGGCAACCAACGAGCCACATTAATTGAATTTGCTGAAGTAAGAAAAACTTTTTGATTGAGTTCTTTATCGAAAAAA
>JAYVBS010000216.1:0-2664 GCA_043750315.1 Chitinophagaceae bacterium | reverse complement strand
GAAGAGTTTGATGCTAAATATGCTGAGCTTGAAAACAAGATAAAAGCTATTCAGGTTGATATGAATTTATAAAATATTTTGATAGTTGAGAATCCTTTGCTGAGAAATGAGCAAAGGATTTTTTGTTTTATAGAATTACTTAATCCATCTTTCAATATCTATATTTGTTGCTTATGGCAAAAGGTAAATCTGAAACTCCTTTAATGCAACAACATAAGGCTATTAAACAAAAATATCCTGATGCCATTTTATTGTTTCGTGTTGGCGATTTTTATGAAACTTTTGGTGAGGATGCTATTAAAACTGCTAATGTTTTAGGTATAACATTAACCAAAAGAAATAATGGAATTGATGATAGTAATGAGTTGGCTGGTTTTCCACATCATGCATTAGATACTTATTTGCATAAGTTAGTTAAAGCTGGTTATAGAGTAGCTATTTGTGATCAATTAGAAGATCCTAAACTAGCCAAAGGCATTGTAAAACGTGGAGTTACAGAATTAGTTACTCCAGGTGTTGCAACAAATGATAAATTATTAGATCATCACTCCAATAACTTTTTAGCTTCAATACATTTTAATGAAACACAGTTAGGCATTTCATTTTTAGACATAAGTACTGGTGAATTTTTTATTGCTGAAGGCAATGAAGAATATATTGATAAACTCTTGCAAAGTCTAAAGCCTGCAGAAATTATTTTTACTCGTAAAAATTTAAAATATTTCAAAGAAAAATTTGGAGAAAAATATTACACCTACACATTAGAGCCATGGATTTTTGAAGAAGCATTTGCAACTGAAAGTTTATTGAAGCATTTTCAAACCCTTTCTCTAAAAGGATTTGGTGTCGAACATTTGAAAAATGGTATTGTGGCTGCTGGTGCAATTCTATATTATTTAAAAGAGACAGAACATCCACATATTCAACATATCACATCACTTCAACGTTTAGAACAAGATAATTTTTTATGGATGGATCGTTTCACTATCAGGAATTTAGAATTGGGAATTGGTAATCATTCTGATGGAAAAACTTTACTTGGTGTTTTAGATAATACAGTAAATCCAATGGGAGCAAGATTGTTGAAACGTTGGACTGTTTTGCCTTTGAAAGATATTACAAAAATTAATGAACGATTAGATGCTGTTGAATTTTTCATCAAATCTGTTGATGAAAGAAGTAAAATAAAAGCAGCGATAAAACATTGTGGAGACATTGAAAGATTAGTAAGTAAAATTCCAACCAAAAGAATTAATCCTAGAGAGTTATTACAAATTGCTAAAGGCTTACAGCAAGTTGGAGAGATTAAAGAATTAAATAAAGATAGCTCAAATGATTATGTACAAAAGCTTTCAGCAAAATTAGATTCATGTAAAATTATTCAAGAAAAGATTTCAAAAACTATTGTTGAAAATCCACCAATTGCATTAAATAAAGGTTCAGTCATTCAAAATGGAATTCATCAAGAGTTAGATGAATTAAGGAGCATAGCAAAAGGAGGAAAAGATTTTTTAAATAATATTCAACAAAGAGAAGTAGAAAAAACGGGTATCAGTTCTTTAAAAATTAGCTTCAATAATGTATTTGGATATTATTTAGAAGTAACTAATCTGCATAAAAATAAAGTACCAACAGAATGGATTCGAAAACAAACTTTGGCAAATGCAGAACGATATATTACACCAGAATTAAAAGAGTACGAAGAAAAAATAATTGGTGCTGAAGATAAAATTCAAACTATTGAAAATAATATTTTCAATCAGCTTATAGAAGAATTACAGGCATTTATTGTTCCACTTCAAATCAATGCACAAGTAATTGCAATTATGGATTGTTTAATTTGCTTTGCTGCTAATGCCATACAAAATAATTATAAAAAACCTCAACTACATGAAGGGTTTGAGATTGATTTGAAAGATAGTCGGCATCCAGTAATTGAAAAGAATTTGCCACTTGGTGAAGCTTATATTTCGAATGATATTTTTCTTGATGCATCTTCTCAACAAATCATTATTCTTACTGGTCCTAATATGAGTGGTAAAAGTGCCATACTCCGACAAACTGCACTCATCACTCTCATGGCTCATATGGGAAGTTTTGTTCCAGCAAGTTTTGCAAAAATTCCATTGACAGATAAAATATTTACAAGGGTAGGAGCAAGTGATAACTTAAGTGGTGGAGAAAGTACATTTATGGTTGAAATGAATGAAACGGCATCCATCATCAATAATCTTTCTCAGCGAAGCTTAATTTTATTAGATGAAATTGGAAGAGGCACTTCAACGTACGATGGCATTAGTATTGCTTGGAGTATTGTTGAATACTTGCATCATTCTGTTCATCAACCCAAAACATTATTTGCTACACATTATCATGAGTTAAACGAATTAGAACATCAATTACCAAGAGTAAAAAACTTTCATGTCACCAATAAAGAAGTAGGGAATAAACTTATTTTTTTAAGAAAGTTAGCTGCAGGAGGAAGTACACATAGTTTTGGTATTCATGTTGCTAAAATGGCTGGAATGCCAGCAGAATTAATAGCTAGAGCCAATGAAATTTTGTTGCAATTAGAAGAAAAACGAGAAGGGATATCGAATAATGAACAAGGAATTTCGAATGATGAAATAATAAATCAAAATTCAAAAGGCAAATCCCAAATCC
>JAYVBS010000215.1:0-2672 GCA_043750315.1 Chitinophagaceae bacterium | reverse complement strand
ACACCAATTCCATCAGAAATTTTACGAACTGTAAATGTTGATGTTGCACCAACACCTTGAGTTTTTAAAACGTCTCCTCTAAAACTTTGAATACGTTCTTTACCACCCTCTACAATTTTATAATTAACTGTAATATTATCTCCTGCTTTAAATTTAGGAAAATCTTTTTTTGCTGTAAGTTGATCGTGTACAAATTGTACTGCAGTGTTCATAACAAATATTTTATTCCCGATTTTTTCGGACGGCAAAAGTAAGGTTTTACAGAGAAATAACAAATAAAATTGAAATAATATTTCTAATTTATGGCAATCATGCTTATTTCAATATTTACTCCTTTTGGTAAACCTTTAACAGCAAAAGTTTCTCTGGCTGGGTATTCACTATCGAAATAAGAGCCATAAACCTCATTAACAACAGCAAATAAACTCATATCGCTTAATAAAATGGTAGTTTTAACAACATGACTAAAGTTCATGTTAGCTTCTGATAAAATTGCTTTTAAATTTTTCAATACTTGATGTGCTTCAGCAGTTGTATTGCTTAATTCTAATTCACCAGTTGAAGGTATAATAGCAATTTGTCCACTTATGAACAACATTCCATTTTTTAATATGGCTTGATTATAAGGACCAATTGGTGCAGGGGCTTTTGCAGTTTTGATAATTGTTTTCATAATTCAAATTTTTACAAATAACTGAAAATACTTTTACAACTGAACTTACATTTGCAACTTTATCAGATTATGCACATTCAAATCAGAGCATCAGAAGAACAAAAACAGCTTTTAATTCAAAAAAAAATAAATTCAGAAATTAAAATTTCTTGGTTTGAAACAACAATTGTAGATGCTGATGCTTATGTTGATTTAATTTTTGAAGATGAAACTGATGTTTTTGCTGGAATGCTAACAAAAATAGTTTTAGTGAACTCAATTATTAAAACCTGTACCTCACTCCCAACTGATTATTGCAGAATAAATGCCTGGAATGGATTTTTAGAAAAAGAAAAGATTGAAGCAGCAACTTTAAATCTAGACTTAAAACCAAGTTTTGAGAAAATTTTATTAGGATTGGGTTTTGAAGTAATGTTTGTTCCAGATATTGTTGGCTTTGTTTCATTAAGAGCCATTAGCATGATTATTAATGAAGCTTATTTTGGTTTGGAAGATGAAATAAGCACAAAAAATGATATTGATACAGCTATGAAATTGGGAACTAATTATCCGTTTGGACCATTTGAATGGGCAGAAAAAATTGGATTATCAAATATTGCAAAATTGTTGATTGAATTATCGAAAACTGATTCAAGATATACACCTTCAAATTTATTACTTCAAGAAGCTAAAGTTTAATCTTGGCAATTATTTTACATATCGATACAGCAACAGAATTTGCATCAGTTTGTTTGAGTGATAATTTGAAAATTTTAGTATTTGAATGCAACCAAGAACAAAAAAATCATGCAAGTTTTTTACAACCTGCTATTAAAAAAATGATGTTAGATGCAAATATAGATTTGAAAAATATTGATGCAATTTCTGTTTCTAATGGCCCTGGAAGTTATACTGGTTTAAGAGTTGGATTAGCCTCTGCTAAAGGTTTGTGTTTTACTTTAAACAAACCCTTAATTACGTTGCACACTTTAGAAGTAATGGCTGTTGCATCGATTGAAGAAAATAATCATTCCAATTTTTTGTATTGCCCAATGATAGATGCTAGAAGAATGGAAGTTTTTACAGCTCTTTTTACAAGCGAATTAGTTCTTGTAAAAGAAACCTGTTCTATTATTTTAAGTGAAAAAAGTTTTGCAGATTATTTAAAAAATCAACAAATAATTTTTAGTGGATCAGGTGCTGAAAAAGCTGAATCAATAATTCATTCTAACCATGCAACTTTTTCTAGAATTCAGCATTCTGCAAAAAGTATGATAAGTCTTGCTTATAAGAAATTTCTTTTAAAAGATTTTAATGATGTGGTTTATACAATACCAAATTATGGCAAAGAATTTTATACCATTGCTGCTAAAAAATAAATCAATACAATTTATTCGAAGCTAAATAGTTTTTTACATAATCTTCAACGCCATTTTCCAAAGAATAAAATTCGTTTTGGTATCCTATAAATCTTAATTTACCCATATTTGCTTCTGTAAAGTATTGATACTTATCTCTTAATTCAATTGGCATTTCAATATATTCAATATTGCTTTCTAAATTTAATCCTTTGAAAGTTGCTTTTACTAAATCTTCAAAACTTCTTGCTTTTCCAGTACCAAGATTATACAAACCATCATTAACTATTAACCATTGATTATTTATCATTAATTCTGTCATCCAAAAAATAACTTGAATTAAATCTTTTACATAAACAAAATCTCGAAGTTGTTTGCCATCTTCAAAATCTGGACGATGAGATTTAAACAATTTCACAACGCCATCTTTTTTTATTTGATTAAAAGAATGCCAAATTACACTTGCCATTCTTTCTTTATGAGATTCATTTGGACCATAAACGTTAAAAAACTTTAATCCTGTCCAAAATTTTGGAAATTCTGTTTGCAGCAAAGCCCATTTATCAAATTCATTTTTGCTTTTCCCGTAAGGATTTAAGGGCTCTAATTTAAATGGCAATTCATGGTTATCATCATAACCAAAAGCCCCATCACCATAAGTT
>JAYVBS010000214.1:0-6227 GCA_043750315.1 Chitinophagaceae bacterium | reverse complement strand
GGCTCTGTTTATTTTGATGTAGAAAAATATCACGAAACATTTTCTAAAAAAGAAATGCCTTATGGTATTTTAAGTGGAAGAATTTTAGAGGATATGTTAGAAACAACTCGTGAGTTAGAAAATCAAGAAGAGAAAAGAAATAAAGCAGATTTTGCACTATGGAAAAATGCAGCACCAGAACATATAATGCGTTGGAAAAGCCCTTGGGGTGTGGGTTTCCCAGGTTGGCATATTGAATGTTCTGCCATGAGTAAAAAATATTTGGGCGACCAATTTGATATACATGGTGGTGGAATGGACTTACAATTTCCTCATCACGAATGTGAAATTGCACAAAGTGTAGTTTGTAATAATAAAATTCCTGCTAATTATTGGATGCATAATAATATGATAACCATTAATGGCAAAAAGATGGGCAAGAGTTATAATAATGTAATTAAACTAACAGAAATGTTTAGTGGCGATCATCATTTATTAACCCAGGCTTTTCATCCTATGGTGATAAGATTTTTTATTTTACAAACTCATTATAGCAGCACTTTAGATTTTAGTAATGATGCTTTATTAGCTTCTGAAAAAGGACTAAAACGTTTGTGGGAAGCCTACGAGAATTTGAGGAATTTGGAATTGGGAAATGTGGATTGGGAAGCCAGTGATAAAGAACTTGATACAAAATGTATAAAACTCATTAACGAGTTTGAAGAATTTTTGAATGATGATTTTTCTACAGCAAAAGTTTTGGCAAATATGTTTGAATTAACATCAACCATTAACGCAATAAAAAACAAACAACTTTCTTCATCTGTAATTAGCTCTAATACTTTACAATTGATGAAAACTCAGTTTAAAGCTTATTTAGAAGATGTGTTAGGATTGCAATCAATTATTGAAAACTCTAACACTTCTTTTGAAGGAGTGATTCAACTATTGATTAATATTAGAAAAGAAGCAAAAGCAAAAAAAGATTTTGTAACTAGTGATAAAATCAGAAACGAATTAGCAACTTTGGGTGTATTATTAAAAGATGAAAAAGATGGAGAAATGAGTTGGAGTTTAGTTTAATTTATTACTAATGCACTCCCATTATATTTTGGTAAAACATTAGCAACATCAATACTTACACAATATTCCATATCTTCTTCTAACCCATATTGTGCAAGCCTATGCCAATGTGTTGTTTTACGAATAAAAGATTTCATTTCGTGTTTATGTAGTTGATACATTTCTTCTGCCATTAAACTACTATCGCAATGCACAGTAAAATTTTGTTTAACTCTTTCAATCACTGCACCAGCAAATAAAGTGTCTTCAAGATTAATTTTATCTTTCCAAGCAGAACATCCTAAAAAAACATTTTTATTTGTAGTTAATAAATAATCACACACTGCACTTAAGTTTGGAAAAGATCCTGTAACAATATCTGTAGCTCCTTTTTTTAATGACATATGTAAAAACTTTGTGCCATTGGTTGTTGTTAGTACTAATGTTTTGTTTTCTATAAAACTTCTCGGATAATCTGTTGGTGAATTGCCATACTGCAAGCCTTCTATTATTTTTCCATCACGTTCACCTGCTGTAATGCTGTTTGGTGTTGAATTTCCAATGGCAATACATTCTTCAACATTATCAACAGGAATTATTTGTGTACCACCATTATGCAAAGCAACAGCAATAGTACTTGTTGCTCTAAAAACATCAATAATTACAACAACACTATCAGTAACATCATAAACATCTAATAATTTAGGAGAAAGTATGGTATGAAGAAAAGGTTTTTGGTTCATTGAAATAAATCGGTTTTTAAATTTTTATATGATTAGATTTTATGGGCTCTCCATAAAAAATAGTAGCGTGTTTATCAAAATCTTCTGCTGAATCTGAAGTATAAAATATTCTTGAAGAGCCTTTACTACAAATAGTTTCAATTTCTGGATGTCGATGTAAATATTCTCTCAAACTCTGTGCAACAATTTCTCCTTGTGAAATAATTTTTGTACCAACTGGTGTATGTTCAGTAATTTTTTCGATTAATAAAGGATAATGTGTACATGCTAAAAGAATGCAATCAATATTACTATTTTGCTTTTCTAATGCAGTGATATATTCTTTTACAAAAAAATCGGCTCCATGAGAATGGTGTTCATTATTTTCTATTAATGGCACCCACATTGGACATGCTTGTTGATACACATTTACATTAGGAAAAAACTTTTTAATTTCAATACTATAAGATTCTGATTGAACAGTCCCAGTTGTGGCTAATACGCCAATATTTTTTGATTCTGTAAAATTACCAATCACTTCAGTAGTTGGACGAATTACACCTAACACTCTTTTATTCCCATTAATTTTTGGGAGATGATTTTGCTGAATATTTCTTAAAGCCTTTGCTGATGCTGTATTGCAAGCTAAAATTACAAGATGACATCCTTGACTAAAAAACCAATCAACACTTTCTTTTGTGTATTCATAAACTGTTTCAAAACTTCTATTACCATAAGGTGCTCTAGCATTATCGCCTAAATAAATATAATCGTACTGAGGCAGCAGTTTAACAATTTCTTTTAGTACAGTTAAACCACCATAACCACTATCAAACACTCCAATTGAAAAAGGCTTTTGCATATTGAATATTTAAAATGCTTTCCAACCTTGAGCAAAAAAATCATGTAACCCACCACCACGAGAAATTAATTTACATCCCTCTTCTAAGTCAACCATATAACCTACAACACTAATTTCTTCACTTAAAGTAATTTTATCGTGATCCTCTTGTTTAATTGTAAAAATGAGTTCATAATCTTCCCCTCCATTTAAAGCACAAACAGTTGGGTCTAGTCCAAATTTAAATGCAGCTTGTCGTGAATCTTGATGAATAGGTAGCTTTTCTTCATAAATTCTACAGCCTAAATTGCTTTCTTTACATAAATGTTTTACTTCACTACTTAAGCCATCACTAATATCCATCATACTAGTTGGTACAATATTATTTTCATTGAAAAAATCAATAATATCAACTCTTGCCTCTGGTTTTAATAATTTTCCTACAATATAATCTTCACCTTCAAGGTCTGGTTGAATTTGTGGATTTTCTAAATATATTTTCTTCTCTCTTTCCATTAAAGTTAATCCTAAAAATGCAGCACCTAAAAATCCACTAACACAAATTAAATCTCCTTTGTTGGCTGTACTTCTTTTAATGTATTTGTCTGGGCCAACCTCACCAATTGCAGTTACAGAAATAATAAAACCTATTTGAGAAGACGTAGTATCGCCACCAACCAAATCAACATTATACTTTTCACATGCTGCATAAACGCCTTCATAAAATTCATCAATAGCCTCTAAACTTATTTTATTACTTAATGCAATACTCATAGTAATTTGTGTTGGATTGCCATTCATAGCATAAATATCACTCAGATTCACAACCACACTTTTGTATCCCAAATGTTTTAAAGGTGTATACATTAAATCGAAGTGAATTCCTTCAACTAATAAATCTGTACTTACTAAAGTTTGTTTGCCAAAATGATCAATCACAGCTGCATCATCACCAACTGAAACAATTGTTGAAGCATTTTTTATTTCAAAATTTTTGGTAAGATGATCAATTAGACCAAACTCACCTAAAGATTCTATTTCTGTTCGAGACATAATTTTAAGTACGAGTTTAGAAGTTAGAAGTACGAATTATTTTAAATTTATCTTTTTCCTTGTTGTATTAATAGATGCCACAAATATTTTTAATAATTCATTGGCTTCATTTGTTAGTTCATTAATTCTATCTTTAAAATTAGGATTAAACTCAAGCAATAATTCTAAAAAATAAATAGATTCATCATTTTCTTCTTCTACAATTTTTAATTTATTAATAAAATCTGCATCTGATTTAGCACGTCTTGCTGCTCTATAATTAGCACCAACTGATGCTGAACATCTAACAAGTTGATTAATGTAAGCTCTGTTTATAGGATTATAGGGTAAATCCTGCAATAATTTTGCTACATTCACTGCAAATAAAAAGGTTCGTTGTTTTAAATCTTGCATAAAAATTAATGCTGATTTTTAATTCGTACTTCTAACTTCGTAATTCTAACTTTTTTAAATCTCACCTCCATTTACAACTCTAACCAAATCATCATGAATTTTGCCATTAGTTGCAATTAATCCAGGTTTATAAGGATTGTAAGTTTCGCCTTTTAAATTAGTAACCTTACCTCCTGCTTCTTCTACAATAATAAACCCTGCTGCACTATCCCATGCACTCAGTTGATGTTCATAAAACCCATCAAATCTACCAGCAGCAACCCAACATAAATCTATAGCTGCACTTCCTAATCTACGCACTGGAATTCCTTTACGAATAAATTTTTCAAAAACTTGCAATGGTCCATTAGGTTCATCTAAATAAGTATAAGGAAAACCAGTAACCATGCAGCTTTTAAGCAATTCAGATTTGTTAGAAACACTAATTTTTTTATTGTTCAAACTTGCCCCAAAACCCCGTTCTGCAAAAAACAATTCATTTATAAAAGGGTTATAAACTGCACCTAAAATCATTTTTCCAGAGTGCTCAACGCCAATACTTACACAACAAATTGGAATGCCATTTGCAAAATTTACAGTGCCATCAATTGGATCAATAATCCATTTATACTCGCTATCTTGAACAATAGCTCCAACCTCTTCACTTAAAATATAATGGTCTGGAAAACTTGCTTTGATTACTTCTATAATTGCTGCCTCACTTTTATGATCAATTTCTGTAACTAAATTATTAATCCCTTCTTTATTAAAAACACTAAAACTACTATCGAAGTTTTCCTTAATAATTTTACCTGCTGCTTCTGTGGCTTTTAACAAAGTATTTTTTAACATGCAGCAAAGATAAAATTATAAGCCTGAGAGTTTGCAAGAATGTTTTTTAAAAACTAATTTGATGCTAATAAATCTTCTTTTTATGTTGATGAATGGTTATTTTGCAACCATTATTAATTTAATTTGTTGATGCAGCTATCCATTATTATTGTAAATTATAATGTAAAGTATTTTTTAGAACAATGTTTGCACAGTGTAGTAAAAAATATCGAGGGCTTTGATGTTGAAGTATTAGTTGTTGATAATGATAGTACAGATGGTAGTATTGCTTATTTACAACCACTTTTTCCTAGAGTTAAATTCATTGCTGCATTAACCAATATTGGATTTGCAAAAGCGAATAACTTAGCCTTAAAACAAGCAAAGGGAAATTATGTTCTTTTCTTAAACCCAGACACAATAATTCCTGAGAATTGTATTAATAATTGTTTAAACTTTTTTCAAACCCATAATGATTGTGGTTCCTTAGGGGTACAAATGATAGATGGTAGTGGAAATTTTTTACCTGAAAGCAAAAGATCTTTCCCTTCTTTGTCAGCAACTTTTTTTAAGCTTACTGGCTTATCGATTCTGTTTCCAAAATCAAAATTGTTTAACCAATATGCACTTGGACATTTAGATAAAAATAAAAACTTTGAAGTTGATGTTTTGGCAGGTGCATTTATGATGATGAGTAGATCTGCAATTGAAAAAACCAAAGGTTTTGATGAAATTTTTTTTATGTATGGAGAAGATATCGATTTAAGTTATCGCATACAAAAATCTGGATTTAAAAATTATTATTTTGGTCAACAAACCATCATTCATTTTAAAGGAGAAAGCACCAAAAGAGGAAGTTTGAATTTTGTAAAGATGTTTTATAATGCAATGGCGATTTTCATTAAAAAACATTATCGAGGTAGCAAAGCCACTTTATTTTCTAGTTCAATAAACTTGGTTATTTGGTTTAGAGCATTGATTAGTATTTTACAAAATTTAATTAACAAATCTGGTATGTTAATTATTGATGCTTTGGTGGTTTACACAGTTCTTTATTGTACCAAATATTATTGGATAAATGTTTTGAGAGATGGTAAACCTTTTGATGGCGATTTTGAAGCTTATTCTATTCCAGTATACACAATAATATTTATTATTAGTGCATTATTAACTGGTTTTTACGATAACTTATATAAGCCTTCTAAAGCGTTAATATCTTCAACAACTGCTGTTGTTGTTTTGTTAGCTTTTTATTCTTTACTTCCAGAAACCTATAGATTTTCAAGAGGAGTAATTTTAGCTGGTGGAATTTTAGCTGGATTAATGGTTACTGCAATAAGGTGGCTGTTTGTAAAGCTAAGTATTAT
>JAYVBS010000213.1:0-27075 GCA_043750315.1 Chitinophagaceae bacterium | reverse complement strand
TTCAAACTGCTCACGCAGTATTTTTTACTGGAGGAGACCAAAATAAACTTGTTGCCTTGCTGGCTGGCACTGCATTATTATCAGCCATTAAAACCAAGTATTATGCCGATGAAAATTTTATTGTTGCAGGAACAAGTGCTGGTGCTATGGCTATGTCTGAAAATATTATTGCAGGAGGAATAATAGCCGAAGCTCTTTATAAAGACGATATAAAAATTGTTAAAGGGTTCGACTTTATTAAAAATATTATTATTGATACACACTTTATAAAGCGTGGACGTTTTGCACGCCTTGCACACGCTGTTGCATTAAGTCCATCCTGCATTGGCATTGGTTTGGGTGAAAACACAGCTTTATTAATTTCAAGTGGCAATACTGCAAACTGTATTGGTTCTGGTATGGTGGTTGTGATAGATGGTAACAAAATAAAACATACTAATATTAATGTAGTTGATGATGCTAAACCTATTTATATTGAAAACCTAATAGTAAGTATTTGGGTAGAGGGTTGTTGTTTTAAATTGAATGATTTATAATAGACCCTTTAAATAATTAATTATCTTTTAACTCTATTATAATATTTTGCAAGGTATTAGTGCATTTTCTTTTAGAGAATTACTTAAAAGGATTTTTAAAAGGTAAAATTTTATAACTATTATTTTCATAAGATGAATTATAATATTACTTTTGTTTTGAAGCAATTCGATGAACAATAAAAGCAAATGAAAATAATTCACAAAAGTGAATGAAGGGCTTTTAAAATTGCAATAAAATATTACTTTACAGCTAATTAACCGCTTTAAATTAAACTCTAACGCGGTCACTAAAGAATCAACCACTTGTTATGAAATATTAACAAGTGGTTTTTTAATTTAGAAGCATTTTTTTTAAATTTGTTTATTCATGACTCATATAAGTATCTAAATTTTTAAACTCTTTTTATTTTTTGAATTTTGTTTCCTGTGTACTTGTCTTATTTATAATCCTAAGTTACTTTAACATGATAAGGATTTGTTAATTGACTAAAATAAATAGCCTTCTGTCAAAATAATTAGTATAATTTTGTACTGATAGTAAATGAAAAAGTTCATCGTCACAATATTAGCAGTTTTGTATTTAGTTACTTCAACAGGAGCAACAATACATATGCATTACTGCATGGGTAAGTTGGCAGATTGGAATTTAGGATATCAAGAATCTAAAACATGCAGTAAATGTGGAATGGACAAAGATGAATCCAAAGATAACGGATGCTGCAAAGATGTACATAGGTTTTTAAAAGATAATTCGGCCCAAAAAATTACTGAAAGTAATATTCAATTTACTGATATAGTAATTTTAGGTACACCCCCAGCATTTTTCCAATTAACAGATTTTGGTTTTGTTTCAATCACTGATAAAAAACCAAACTGTAACGCCCCACCTCGAAAGCAAGATTGTCCAATTTACATTCTGAACTGCGTTTTTCTAATTTAATTTTTTAACATTTCTTCTATCCAGATAAATATTTTTTGTCTGGCAATTGGCATTTCTATTAGCCAAAATATTTACTTATAATTATTCAATTAAATCAAACAAAATGAAATCAATCAAAATGCTGATGATGGCAGCTTTAACTATCGTATCTGTATCTCTATTTGCACAAGATTTATCAAAACAAAATGCAAAAGAACCAACACAAAAATCGGAACAATTAAAATACAGTTGTCCTATGAAATGCGAAGGTGATAAAACTTATGTTAAACCTGGAAAATGTCCAAAATGCAACATGAATTTGAAAGAAGTAGCGAGTGCTTCAGATGTGTTTGTTTGTCCTATGAAATGCGAGGGTGATAAAACTTATGTTAAACCGGGAAAATGTCCTGAATGTGGAATGAATTTGAAAAAAGTTGAAAAAATAGCAAAATCATTTGCTTGCCCTATGAAATGTGAAGGAGATAAAACTTATACCAAAATGGGAAGTTGCCCAAAATGTGGAATGAATTTAAAAGAAAAGAAAGAAGATCATTCTGGACATAATCATTAATAACTACAAAAATATACAATGAAAAATTTAATTTTTGTTTTTTCTATAATTACTACTCTGGCTGTAGTTTCCTGCAACAGTAATAGTTCTTCGAAAGACAATATAAGCAATATGGAGCATGATAGTATGCCTGTGCAGGAAAATACAATAGCAGACATGAATATGAAGGTAGTTGCCACAACGTTTACAAATGTTGACCCTGCATTTTCAACTTATATGCAATCATTAGTCAAAGATTACTTGGCTTTAAAAAATGCACTGATAAATGAAAATGAAACTGCTGCATCTAGTACAACAGTTAAAATGGATAAGGCTTTAAAAGGCATTGACAAATCATTGTTAAGCGAAGAACAAAAGAAAGTTTATAATGAGATTGAAGAAGACCTGAAAGAACATGTAGAACATATTTCAAAAAGTAAAATTGAACACCAGAGGGAACACTTTGCTATGATGAGCAAAGACATGTATGATTTGGTAAAAGCATTTGGAGCTGGTATGACTTTATATCATGACCATTGCCCAATGTATAAAGATGGATCTATGTGGTTAAGTGAATCCAAAGACATCAAAAATCCATTTTATGGATACAAGATGATGACATGTGGAAGTGTAGAAGAAATGATGAAATAATTCAAAAGCTAAACAATAGTTATGATTCAAAAATTAATCTCTTGGTCATTAAAAAACAGATATATAGTTCTGTTGCTTGCAATAGGTTTGTTTATATGGGGAATTTTTAATATTCAAAAAAATCCAATTGATGCTATTCCTGATCTTAGCGAAAATCAAGTAATTGTTTTTACAGAGTGGATGGGCCGTAGTCCTCAAATCATGGAAGATCAAATTACCTATCCATTGGTAAGTAATTTACAAGGCATTCCCAAAGTAAAAAACATAAGAGGAACATCCATGTTTGGGATGAGTTTTGTATATATCATTTTTGAAGACAATGTTGATGTTTATTGGGCTAGAACAAGGGTTTTGGAAAGATTAAATTATGCACAACGCTTGTTGCCAAATGGTGTAACACCTGCACTAGGACCTGATGGAACTGGTGTTGGACATGTTTTTTGGTACACACTTGATGCTAAAAAAATTGATCTTGGAGAACAAAGAGCCTTACAAGATTGGTACATCAAGTTTGCTCTACAAACAGTTCCTGGTGTTGCAGAAATTGCATCATTTGGTGGATTTGAAAAACAATATCAATTAGTCATCGATCCAGTAAAACTACAATATTACAATGTATCACTAATGGATGTGATGACTAAAGTTAAAGCAAGCAACAATGATGTTGGGGGCAGAAAATTTGAAATGAGTGATATGGCCTATATCATTCGAGGTCTTGGATATATTAAAAATAAAGAAGATATAGAAAGCATTGCACTAAGTAATAATAATGGTATACCGGTGCGTGTAAAAGATATTGGAACAGTTCAAATGGGCGGAGATTTAAGATTAGGAATATTTGATGAAAATGGTGAAGGTGAAGTAGTTGGTGGAATTGTTGTAATGCGTTATGGAGAAAATGCCAATAATGTTATTAGTGCTGTTAAAGAAAAAATGAAGGAAGTTCAAAAGGGATTGCCAGAAGGAGTAACTTTTAAAACAGCCTATGATAGAAGCGAATTAATAGAAGCTGCTATTGGAAATATTAAAGTTAAGCTCATTGAAGAGATGGCCATCGTTGCACTTATTGTAATCATTTTTTTATTTCATTGGAGAAGTGCTTTAAGTATCATTGTTCAAATTCCCATCACAATTGCAATCAGCTTTATATTACTCAACATGTTTGATATTTCATCCAACATCATGTCACTTACTGGAATTGCATTGGCAATAGGTGTTATTGTTGATAATGGTATTATCATGAGTGAAAATGCTTACCGTCATTTATCAGATTGGCAAAACAGTCGTAACCCAACATCTTAATTATGAAAAAATTATTCAACAAAATAACTGGGCGAAATAATTATTATAAAATTCCTGAGTTGGAAAGAATGAGAATCATTGAAAAAGCTTGTGTGCAGGTTTCAAGAGGAGTTTTCTTTTCCACCATCATCATTATTACTTCATTCTTACCTGTGTTTTTGTTAACTGGTCAAGAAGGAAAATTATTTCATCCATTAGCATTTACTAAAACTTTTATTATGATAGTAGATGCTTTACTTGTTATCACATTGGCTCCTGTGCTAATTTCTTTTTTTATGAAGGGAAGATTTAGCCCTGAAAACAAAAATCCTGTAAATAGGTTCTTAGAGAAAGTGTATGAACCTCTTATTAGAACTTGTATTAAATGGAGAAAAACAACTATTGCAGTAAATATAATTGCACTTGCTATTAGTGTTCCAATGTTAATGAGTTTGGGCAAAGAGTTTATGCCTCCATTAGATGAAGGTTCAATTCTTTTCATGCCTGTTACTTTACCAGATGTTTCGAATAGCGAAGCAAAAAGAATTCTACAAATTCAAGATAAATTAATTAAATCCGTACCTGAAGTAACAAATGTTTTGGGCAAAGCTGGTAGAGCTAATACAGCAACAGACAATTCTCCAATAAGTATGATTGAAACCATTATTTTATTAAAGCCACAAGCAGAATGGAGAAAAGGAATTTCAAAAAATGATATCATTAATGAACTTAATGCTAAACTTCAAATACCAGGCGTTACCAATGGTTGGACACAACCCATCATCAATAGAATTAATATGCTTTCAACAGGTATTAGAACAGATGTTGGTGTAAAAGTATATGGCCAACACCTAGATACCATTTATGCATTTGCAGAAAAAATAAAAAAAGAATTAGAAGGCATTAATGGTGTTAAAGATTTATATGTTGAGCCCATAACAGGTGGAAAATATATTGATATAATCATCAACAGAAATGAAATCAGTAGATATGATTTAACAGTAGATGATGTTAATAATGTTGTAGAAATTGCTTTAGGTGGAATGCGTTTAACTACAACTGTTGAAGGCCGTCAGCGTTTTTCTGTAAATGCAAGATTTGGTCAGGATTTTAGAAATAATCTTGAAGCATTAAAAAAATTGCAAGTTCAAACCATGAAGTTTGGACCAGTTCCATTAGCAGCTGTTGCTGAAGTAAAAATTTCTGAAGGTCCACCTATGATTAATTCTGAAAATGCTATGCTTAGAGGAACAGTTTTATTTAATGTAAGAGAAAGAGATTTAGGTAATACAGTAAATGAATCAAGAGAAAAACTCGATAAAATGATTGCCAAACTTCCTAAAGGATATTTTATGGAATGGAGTGGTCAGTACGAAAATTTAATTAGAAGTGAAAGAACTTTAAAAATGATTTTACCAGTGGTTCTTTTAATCATTTTCTTATCTATGTATTTTGCTTTTAATTCGGCAAGAGAAGCTTTTCTAAGCCTTATTTCTATTCCATTTGCATTAATAGGAGGGGCGTTTATGATTTACTTCTGGGGTGTTAATTTATCTGTTGCAGTTGCAGTAGGTTTTATTGCATTGTTTGGCTTGGCAGTTGAAACAGGAATTGTGATGGTCATTTATTTAAATGATGCCATGCAACAATTAGTAGAGAAAAATGGCAACTCAAGAGATACTATTTCCAAACAAGAATTACGCGAATTTGTAATTGCCGGAGCTGCTAAAAGATTACGTCCAAAGTTAATGACAGTATGTGTTTCACTATTTGCATTAATACCAATTTTATGGAGTCATGGTGTTGGTAGTGATGTAATGAAACCAATTGTTTTACCAATGGTAGGTGGAGTTTTAACATCAGCAACTCATATACTTTTAGTAACACCTTTAATTTTTTTAATGGCTAAAGAATACGAATTAAGAAAATATGGAAAGCTTGAAGTACTAGAAACAAAACATTAAACTATGAAGAAAATATTTATAATCATCATCATATCACTTTTAGTGAATGTTCAGAGTATGGCACAAATGCTAAAACTTGATTCCATTCTTTATAATATCAAACAGTACCATCCTATATTAAAAATGTATAATAATGAGATTCGTTCAATGGATGAAGCTGCTCAAGGGGCAAGAAGTTGGATGCCTCCTCAGTTTGGCGTTGGCCAGTTTATGACTCCATATGATGTGAGACTATGGCATAGGGAAGGCGATATTCCTGGAATGGGATCAATAATGATATCTGGAGAACAAATGTTTCCTAATAAGAAAAAATTTGATGCTGATGAAAAATATATGAAAGCGATGTCATCTGTTGAAAAAGAAAAAAAGAATGCAACAATTAATGATTTACTGAATGATGCTAAACAATATTATTATGAATGGATTATTCTAAAAAAGAAACTCACCATAATAAAAGAGAATGAAAAGATTTTGGATTTCATGATAAAAAATGCTGAAATAAGGTATAAAAATGGCTTAGAAAAACTCAATGCTTATTATAAAGTTAAAGCTGCAATTGGCGATTTGAAAAACATGCAATTGATGTATATTAATGAGATTAAAGACAAACGCATTCGTATCAATACGCTCATGGGTAGATATCCTTTAAGCGATTTTGAAATTGATACTACATATATTTTAAAAGATTATACTGCCATTGTTTTCGATAGCACTTTATTCTATGAAAAAAGAAGTGATCTGAAGTCATTAGATAGAGAAATTGATTTAACTTTTTTAAAACAAGAAACAGAAAGAGCAGCTCTTAAACCTCAATTTGGATTAAGATATGAAAACATGTTTGCATTCGGTGGTAGACCTCTTCAATATACTATCATGGGTATGGTAAAAATTCCAATGGCAAGTTGGTCGTCTAAAATGAACAAGGCTAATATTGAAAGCCTTAAATGGAAAACCAATGCAATTCAATCACAAAAAGAAATGCTTGCAAACGAGTACAGTGGTATGGCATATGCCATGAGAAATGAACTTGAATTAAAGAAGATGCAATTAATTGTATTTGAAGAAAGCATAATACCAGCCCTAAGAAATAATTATAAAACAATTTTATTAGGCTATGAACAAAACACAGAAGAGCTCTTTATGCTTTATGATGCTTGGGAAAAATTAAACATGAAACAATTGGAATATGTAGAATTGTTTAATCAAACACTCAAGTTGCAAGTTGCTATTGAAAGAATCATTGAAAATAAATAACCCTACAATGAAAAGAAGAGAATTTATAAAAATATCGAGCCTAACTACAGGATCAATTTTAACAAGTAGTTCAATTGTTGGTTTGATTACAAGTGTTAGTGGTTGTAGTAAGGATCATCATATTGGATTAATTACAAAACCTGTTATGGTAACTGAAGGAGACTTTTTAAAATCACTTTCATATCCACTTGAAGTTGGAACTAATCACTCTTTAGCAGCACAAACCACATCTGCAAACATCAATGGTGCAAATATTACTGTTTTAGGTTATCAGCCCAATAAAGTATTAGGACCCACATTCAGAGTTAATGAAGGTGATGTGATGAATGTATTGTTACAAAACAATTTATCTGAACATACAAATATTCATTGGCATGGTTTAAAAGTTCCAGCAATTATGGATGGACACCCTGATCAAGTTATTTATACAAACAGTAATTACCGGTATCAGTTTACTTTAAATCAAAGAGCAGGCTTGTGTTGGTATCATCCACATACACATGGAAATACTGGAAAGCAAGTCTTTCAAGGCTTAGCAGGTGCTTTTATCATTAATGATGCTGAGGAAACAGCTCTTAATCTTCCTTCAGGTCAATTCGAAATTCCATTGATCATTCAAGATAAACGAATCCTAAATAATGGCATTTCTTATAATCCCTCAATGACAGAAATCATGGCTGGATATATGGGTGAATCTATATTAATAAATGGTGTTCATTCTCCTTCTATAGAGGTTGCTACAAGATATTATCGTCTTCGAATTTTAAATGGATCTAATGCTAGAATTTATAATCTAACCCTCAGTAATAATGATAATTTAATTATTATTGGTAACGATGGTGGACTTTTAAAAACCTCTGTTACAACTAAAGATATTTTAATTGCACCTGGTGAAAGACTAGATATTTTAGTTAATTTTTCAGCAGTTGCATTAGGTTCAGAAATATTTTTATTGAGCAAAGAATTTGAGAATGGTGGTAATGCTCAGGGTAAGCAAAGTTTTAAAATCATGAAATTCAAAATTGTAGTTTCATCTACAAATAACTTCATTGTTCCTACAACCCTTTCTTCTATCAATACACTTTCCACCTCATCATCTTCAAAAACAAGAACGTTTGATATTTCAAATGCCATGGAACATCATGGATATGCTATGAATGATGGAATGCAAATGCGTCATCGTATTAATGGAATTCTATTTGACAGCAATAGAGTTGATGAATCAGTAGCTGCTAATGCAATAGAAACATGGGTTTTTGATAATAGTAAAGGAGATGAACCACACCCAATGCATATTCATGGTGTTTTCTTTCAAGTTATCAGCAGAATAGGTGGAAGAGGAAATCTTACTGGTTCTGAAAACGGTTGGAAAGACACAGTTCTAGTAATGGCTGGAGAAAAAGTAAGTGTAATAATAAAATTTGAAAACAATCTTGGTAAGTATGTATTTCATTGTCATAATCTAGAACATGAAGACGATGGAATGATGTTACAATATCAAATAAGCTAAACAATATCCAATGAAAAATAATTTTATAAAAATCACAATTGTACTTATGCTGATTGCAGTTTCATGCAACCAGAGTGAAGAGAGTGCAAAAAATAAAACTGAATCACCTGCTGAAATGTACACATGTCCAATGCCTGAGGATTCTGTGTTTAGTGATAAGCCTGGTAAATGTCCAAAGTGTGGAATGAAACTGGTGTTAATGGACAATCATTCAGCACATGAATCAGAAGATAGCAGTATGGCCAAAGGGTATACTTGTCCAATGCATCCTCAAATAACAAGTAATACATTAGGCAATTGTCCAATTTGTGGTATGCAATTAGAAAAAATAAAACCACTTAATGAACCTAATGCTGTTTCATTAAATACATTATTGAAGCCATCAAATCATCAAGTAATTGCTAATGTAGCAATGGTGCATATGGTATCAAGAGTAGAAAATATTGAAATGGATAGTTATGGTTTTGTTTCTTATGACACTAGACAGATTGGTGCAATTTCATCAAATTTTTCTGGTCGAATCGAAAAGCTATATGTAAAATATAGGTTTCAAAAAATAAGTAAAGGCCAGCATGTTATGGACATATATAGTCCAGAATTATTAACTGCACAAGAGAACCTTTTATTCTTAATTAAAAATGATCCTGAAAATATAATACTCATTAATGCTGCAAAACAGAAATTATATTTATTAGGATTTAGTAACCAACAATTAGATAAAGTAATAAAATCTGGTCAAGCAGCTCATACAGTTGCAATTTTCAGTAATTATGGTGGTCATATTCATGAAAGCAATTCAAGTAATATGAATAATAATCAAACAAATGGCATGCAGTCTCCAGTGCCAAGTACAACTCAAGAGTTATTCATTAAAGAAGGAATGTATATTCAAAAAGGGCAAAATGTTTTTGCAGTCTATAATCCAAACAAAGCATGGGCGTTGTTGAACATATTTTCAGCTCAAGCCTCAATGGTTAAAGTGGGCAATAAAGTTCGAATTACTCCTGAATCAAACACAACAAGTAATTTCAGAGCATCGATTAGTTTTATTGAGCCTGTTTATAGACAAGGCAGCAAAACTCTTACTGCAAGAGTTTATTTCGATAATTCAAACTACAAAATTCCATTAGGCAGTCAAGTTAAAGCAACAATTTTTGCTGGAGAACGATCTGCAAATTGGCTACCTGAAGATGCTGTTCTTTCACTAGGTTTAGACAAAATTGTTTTTGTTAGAAATGGAGAGTCTTTTAAAGCAAGAAAAATTGAAACGGGAATTACAAATAAATCGTTGGTACAAGTTTTAAACGGATTAGATAAAACAGAAGCTGTTGCAACAAATGCACAATACCTTATTGATAGCGAAAGTTTCATTAAAACAAATTAATCAGTTATGAAAAATATTTTAATCATTATATCTGCATTCTTAATGATTCTGCCTTCTTGCAAAAATAAAAAAACTACTGTAGTTAACAAAGCCGAATACTACACTTGTAGCATGCACCCTCAAATAATGCAAGATCATCCAGGCACTTGTCCAATTTGTCATATGGATTTGATTGTAGTTAAAAGAACAAACACAAGTGTTGATGAAATTTTGTTGAATGATGAACAAGTAAGATTGGGAAATATTCAAACTGAAACTATACAAAATGAAATGATTGGAGATCAAGAAATTTTAACAGCCACTTTAAATATTGATGAATCAAAAGTCAATAGCATTAATGCTAGAATTATGGGCAGAATTGACAAATTATATTTTAAGAACATAGGTGATTATATTTCAAAAGGAACGCACCTTTTTGATTTGTATAGCGAAGAATTAAATAATGCAAAACAAGAATATATTGCTGCACTAGAAAGGCAACAAGTTTTCGATAATTCAATTATTGACTTCAATAAAATTGTTCAAAGTGCAAAAATGAAATTGTCTTTGTGGGGCATGACTGATCAACAAATAAATGAATTGTCAAAAACCAAAATAGCTCAGAAACTCACTTCATTTTATAGTAATGCTTCAGGCTATATTACTGAATTACTTGTTATGGAAGGACAATATGTTTCTGAAGGAAGCACAATTGTAAAACTTGCCGATTTGTCTTCTTTGTGGGCTGAAGCACAAGTGTACAATTCACAACTATCTTCAATAGACTTTAAAGGAATTGCTTTAGTTCAATTTCCAGATATTCCTGGTAAAAAATGGAAAGGTAAAATTGAATTTGTTAATCCTGAAATTGTTTCAGATTCTAGATTAAATCTTATACGCATTTCTATACCCAATTCAAATGGACAACTTAAACCAGGAATGCCTGCTTATGTAAGTATAAAAAGCAAAGCGTTTAGTTCCTTAACACTCCCTACAGATGCTGTGTTGAGAGACGGAAGGATGAACATTGTTTGGGTGCAATCTGGCAAAAATAGTTACAAGATGAAAATGGTTAAAACAGGTCTTGAAAGTGGCGATAGAATTGAAATAAAATCAGGAATTATAAAAGGAGATATAATTGTTACAAGGGGTGCTTATTTATTAAATAGTGAATATATTTTTAAGAAGGGAAGCAATATAATGGCAGGAATGGAAGGTATGGATATGGGGCCAAAATAAGATTTAAAAAGATGAAATATTTAACAAAATCAAAGTGGAAAAAAGCAGGATTAATATTACTTCTGATATTGGGATTACTTCAGTTAATTCCTCAACCAAAAAAGAATATTTCACTTGCCATAACCAATAATAAAATTGAGCAAATATATCCTATGGAGGATTCTATATTGACAATTTTAAAAACATCCTGTTTCGATTGCCACAGCAACAATACAAATTATCCTTGGTATAGCTACGTTCAACCCTTTGCATGGTTTCTTAATAAACATATTGTTAATGGAAAGGCAGAGTTGAATTTTGATGAGTTTGGAAGCTACTCAAGAAGAAGACAATTAAGCAAATTGAAATCCATTGCATCTCAAGTGAAAGATGGAGACATGCCATTAACTTCTTATACATTATTACATGGCGAGTCAAAGCTTTCTGAAGTAGAAAAAGTTTTGATATTGAATTGGACTTTCAAAACAGCAAACATACTTTCAGTAAGGAATTAGTTGAAATGAATAAAATCAAACTCATATTAATTAAAATTTTCAAAGTAATTTTTATTCGTAAAAAAGGTTGCTGTAAATAATTTTAAAAAAATATTTAATTCGCCTTAAAATGTGTTAATGCTATAAAAAATTTCAAATGTTTTGAAACACATGACAATCTTTGGTTTTTCACCTTTGTTATGTGAAATTTCATTCACAATTAAAAAATAGTAATAATGAAAAAAATACAAAAAACCCTAGTGGCACTGTCTTTAGTTTTTTTGTTCGCTTCCTGCCAATCAAATACAGGAGTAAACCAAACACTTTCCAAACAGGAAACAAGAATGGAAATGATGAACCAAATAGCAAATGATAGTACAATGGCTAAAGAAATGATGGGTGCAATGATGAATAGTCAAAATGGTAAAATGATGATGCAGCAACATCAATTAATGATGATGGGAGATAATTTTAGTATGATGAAAATGATGAAAGATAATCCCACTATGATGCAACCCATGATGGCAGCTATGATGGAAACTGCAAAAGGTGACACTTCAATGATGTCTAACATGTGTAAAACTATGATGGGAAATAAGGAAATGATGGACATGATGCATAAGATGAAAGGAGAAAAGAAAGATATGAATAAGATGGAGGGTATGGATAATAAAGGACATCATTAAATAATAATTTTTATCACTTTAAAATTTTACATTATGATGCACAATAACTATGGAAACAATTTATGGAATATGAATACGAGTTGGTTGTTTTTTACAATAATTATTTTAGTACTAATCGTTGGTTTCTATTTAAAATCATGGAAGAAAAATAAATAATCAATATTTTAAAACTACTTTAATCATGAAAGAAAAAATTATTGATCAATCCAAAATGGACCATTCTAAAATGGACCATTCCAAAATGGATCACAGTAAAATGGATCATGGTAGTATACCTATGGGTATGGCTGGTCACGACCATCATAAAATGATGATTGAAGATTTTAAAAAACGGTTTTGGATAAGCTTAATTCTTACTATTCCTGTATTGGTGTTATCGCCCATGATACAACAATTTTTTAATTATAGTTTGTCGGTTCCTGGCAATAAATATGTATTGATGGCACTTTCTTCCATTATTTATTTTTGGGGAGGCTGGCCTTTTATAAAAGGCTTTTATTCCGAAATAAAACAGAAAGGTCCAGGCATGATGACCCTAATAGCCATGGCTATTTCTGTTGCTTATTTTTATAGTACTGCAACAGTTTTTGGTTTAAAAGGAATGGATTTTTATTGGGAGCTTGCAACATTGATTGTTATTATGCTATTGGGTCATTGGATAGAAATGAAATCGGTATTAGGTGCTTCAAAAGCCCTGCAACTGCTGGTGAGCATGATGCCAGCAGAAGCACATAGAGTAAAACAAGATGGACAAATTGAAGATGTTAAACTTGAATTGCTCCATATAAATGATATCATTATGATTAAACCAGGTGAAAAAGTTCCTGCTGATGGAATTATAATAGAGGGTAGTAGTTATTTAAATGAATCAATGCTTACTGGTGAGTCGAAACCTGTAAAAAAAGAAAAAGAAAATAAAGTTATTGGAGGTTCTATTAATGGAAGTGGTGTATTAAAAATGAGCGTTGAACATACTGGTAAAGACAGTTACCTCAATAAGGTAATCGGTTTGGTTGAAGAAGCTCAGAAATCAAAATCAAAAATGCAAAATTTTAGTGATAAGGCTGCTAAATGGCTTACCTATATTGCTTTATCAGTTGGTTTTATCACTTTAGCTACATGGTTAATAGCAGGTTATACATTTGTTTTTGCATTAGAAAGAATGGTTACTGTAATGGTCATTGCTTGTCCACATGCATTAGGACTTGCCATTCCTTTAGTAGTTGCTATTTCAACTGCAGTATCAGCTCAAAATGGTTTGCTAATTAGAAACAGAACTGCTTTTGAAGAATCCAGAAAAATTACAACATTATTATTTGATAAAACTGGAACATTAACTACAGGCATTTTTGGTGTTACACGTTTTGAAAGTATTGATCAAGAAATATCTAAAGATGAAGTTTTAAGATTAGCCAGTGCCTTAGAGCAGTCATCAGAACATCCAATAGCAATAGGTATAATCAATAAAGTAAAAGAACTTAAAGTACTTATTCCAAACCTAGAAAATTTTAACTCCATAACTGGTAAGGGTGTTGAAGCAACTGTAGAAGGAAAAACAGTTAAAGTAGTAAGTCCTGGATATTTAAAAGATAAAAACCTTGTTGTGCCAGAAGGAGCATTTTCCAGCAAAGCAGAAACTGTGGTTTTTGTTTTAGTGAATGATAATGTTACAGGTTACATTGCTTTAGCTGATGCAATTCGTCCAGAAAGTAAAGAAGCAATCAAGATTTTTAAAAAGAATGGAATTAAAGTAATGATGGCAACTGGCGATAATGAAATAGTTGCAAAAGCTGTTTCTGATGAATTGGGACTTGATGGTTATTACTCTGAAGTTTTGCCACATCAAAAAGTTGAGATTGTAAAAGAATTACAAAGCAAAGGTGAATTTATTGCTATGACTGGTGATGGAGTAAACGATGCACCAGCTTTAGCACAAGCAAATATTGGAATTGCTGTTGGTTCAGGTACAGATATAGCTGCAGAAACTGCAGATATTATTTTGGTGAATAGTAATCCAAAGGATATATCCAACTTAATTCTTTTTGGCAAAGCCACTTATAAAAAGATGGTTCAGAATTTGGTTTGGGCCACTGGTTACAATGCAATTGCAATTCCATTAGCAGCTGGTGTGTTATACAGTAAAGGGTTTGTATTAGGGCCAGCAGTAGGTGCTGTATTTATGAGTTTAAGTACAATTATTGTTGCCATCAATGCACAATTATTGAAAAATAAAATTGGCAATAAAACAAGTAAATAATAATTATAAATCTAGCATAATAAGTTATTGTGAATTGGAATGATTCACTAACGTATTTTTTACAAAAAAAATCTTAGATTTAATATTGGTATTCATCAACAAAACTGAAAATTATTAATAGTGAGTACAACAAAATATATTCCAGCATTAAGGTTTAAGTGGCTGACTCCTTTTTACGATTTCTTAATAAACTTAACAATGCCAGAAAAGAAATTCAAAGAATCTCTTATTGAGTCTTGTGGAATTTTAGAGGGTCACAAAATTTTAGATTTTGGATGTGGAACTGCTACATTATCTATTTTGATAAAGAAAATTCATCCAGAAGCAAGTGTAATAGGACTTGATGTTGATAAAGAAATCTTGAACAAAGCAATTCGTAAAATTGAAGAGATGAAAGTTGATATTAGACTCTTTGATTATTCAGGAGATAAAATACCATTTACAAATGAATCATTTGACAGAGTTGTTTCTTCATTAGTCTTTCACCATCTGGATACAAACTCTAAAATAGCAGCATTTAAAGAGCTTTACAGGCTTCTAAATAGAAATGGAGAATTACACATTGCAGATTTTGGACGTTCAAAATCATGGCTACAAAGATTGTTATTCAACTTGATTAGAGGATTAGATGGATATAAATCTACTAATGCTAACGCAAAAGGATTGCTTCCCGAGTTAATCGTATATGCTGGTTTTGAAAATGTTTCTATTAAAAGATGCTATTATACTATGTTTGGTGAAGTACAAATAATTAGTGCATATAAAAATTAAAAAAAAGTTTTTAAATATGAAAAAAATCAAAATTTTATCTATTCTTTTATTAGTATTTTTTACAGCCTCGTCTTCTATTTATGCCCAACAAAAAGCTTCTGAAGAAGTTTGTTATAATCCAAACTTAGTAAAAGATACCAGTAAAAAAAGTATCAAATCAACTGCTTTTTTAGTGATGGGTGAAGATAGTATCAAGATAAAATATCATTCTCCTGGTGTAAGAAAAAGAATCATTTGGGGAGGCCTTGTTCCATTAGACGAAGTTTGGGTTACTGGTGCTCATGATGCAACAACTTTAGAAATTGGAACGCCATTTACAATTGCAGGCAAAAATATTCAAGCGGGCAAATATGCATTTTTTACTATTCCAGGCGAAAAAGAATGGACCATCATAATAAATAAAAATTGGCATCAACATTTAGCTACTGAATACGACGAAAAAGAAGATGTTGTAAGAATGCAAGTAAAACCAATTACTATAGACCATACTGAAAGATTACAGTATTTTTTAGAAAAGAAAAGCAATCAAAAAATAATAATGGCTGTAGCATGGGAAAAATTAAAAATTGAATTTCCAATTGAACTTTAATTTATAATAACGGTTTAATTGTTCATTCAAATTTCAAACAAATTGCATGGCAAAAAGCAAGCTCTATTATATAAGTAAAACACATAGGTGGTTAGTTGTTTTATTAGGTCTTCAATTTCTTTTATGGACACTGGGTGGACTCTACTTTAGTTGGAGTAATATGGATGAAATACATGGTGATTTTGAGAAAAAAAGTGTACCATTATTTTCATCAAACATGACATTGGTCTCACCATCTCAAGTTATAGATTCAATTAAAAAAACACACCCTATTGATTCTGTTGTCACTATACAATTAATAGATATTTTGGAGAACCATTTTATCAAGTTCAATGTTTGAGTACTATGAAAGAGCAAATGGAAAATCATGCTTCAAGACATATGAGTATTCATCTTGCAAACGCTTATAATGGAAATCTTAGAACTCCATTAACTCAAGTTGAGGCTGTAGCCATTGCAAAAAATAGGTTTAATGGCGAAACGAAATTGATTTCAGTTGAATTGCTGAATCAAACCAATAATCATCATGAGCATAGAAAGAATCCATTGCCTGCATATGCAGTAACATTTGATCATCCTACTAAAACTACAGTGTATGTATCTACTAAATTAGGAACAGTTCAAAAATTTAGAAACAATAAGTGGCGTGTTTTTGATTTTTTATGGATGATGCACACCATGGATTATGAAGGAAGAGATCATTTTGTAAATTTATTATTACTTTCATTTTATATTTTTGGATTAATAACAGTTTTAAGTGGATTTTTATTATTTTTTGTTAGTTATAAAAAGAAAAAATCAATTTAAAAAATTGGATAGGACATGTAAATTTTCTCAATTATAAAAAATAAGAATTTCAATATTTGTAAAGGCAAGTTTGGTTTGAATGTTTTGAAAATAATCATAAAGAAACATGCTAATGATAGTAATGGATAGAACAGTATATTTATAATTGAAAGGAAAGTATTGGAGAGCCTTGAAGAGTATATATATATTAGCTACAACATGAGAATTAATAAAAGCAGAATATCTATGTTCTTATGGGAAAAATATATGAAAAATATGCTGGAGAAATAGATATTACTTTTGTTTTATAGCAATTCGACGAACAACAAAGCCAAGTGAAAGTACTTCGCAAAAGAAAATGAAAGAGCTTTTAAAATTGCAATAAAATATTGGTTTACAGATAATTAAAGGTGTTTTACTAAACACTTACGCGGTCACTAAATCATTCAAGCAAAAGTAGTCGTACTTTTTTTGTGAACTAAAATTTACTAAAATTCTCTTCACTTATTCTAGTCAGAACTGCTATAATTCAAAACAGTTTAAGTTATATGGTCATTGATTTTTATATGCTACCATATGACAGATAAAAATCAGTCAAAAAAACATTTCATTCTCTTGCTCTGTTGTTTGATTTCAAAAAAAATATTTGAAATAAGTTTCAAGTTAATTATTTTGTTTGCCTTCAACTTGATGTGTGAATAATACAATTCAATAAAATGTTTATATAACAATTCCAAAATACATAATAATAGTTTTAATTTTATTTTAATCATAAAACTATTTTAAAGTGCCATCATTAGCAGCAATATCAAAAATTGATTTTCCATTTCGTGTTGAGCAAGGGAAAGTGAAACAATTTGCACAGAAATTATTTGCCCCCTCATTTCCCCAAGTAGAAAGAATGATGAGTGCTTTTGACAATACAGAAATAAAAATAAGAAACCTCTGTAAGCCGCTTGATTACTATGCTTCTACACACAGTTTTCAAGAACAGAACGAAGAGTACATTCGCATCTCTCTCGAATATTCTGTAAAAGCAATTGAGATCTGCATTGCAGCAGCTGGAATAAAAAAAGAAGAAATTACCGATATTATTTTTATTTCAACAACTGGACTTGCAACACCTAGTTTGGATGCTCTCATCATAAATAAAATGAAACTAAATGTCAACATCAGTCGCACTCCTATTTTTGGTTTGGGTTGTGCAGGTGGAGTTGCAGGTTTTGCAAAAGCCAGCATATTGGCAAAAGTAAATCCAGAAGCTGTTGTGTTGCTTGTAGCAGTGGAATTGTGTTCTCTTACTTATTTACGAAATGATTTTAGTAAAAGTAATTTCATTGGATCAAGCTTATTTGCAGATGGAGTTGCAGCATTGATTATTACAGGAGACAACCAAAAGAACAAAACAAAAAGTGAAATTAAATTTCTCAGTACACAAAGCAAATTGTATTACCATACCGAAGATGTGATGGGATGGGAATTTATGGATAAAGGATTTAAAGTTTTGTTTTCGCAAGATATTCCAACCATCATTTCAAAAAATATTTACAATGATGTTTCTTGATTTTTGTGGGAACATAGATTGAAGATTTCAGATATAAAGAATTTTATTTTTCATCCAGGAGGAAAAAAAATATTAACAGCTTATGATGAAACGTTAAATGTAGAAGGAGATTTTCTGAAAAACACTAGAGAGGTAATGAACGATAATGGCAACATGAGTAGCCCAACTGTATTGTATGTGTTGGAACGATTTTTTACTCAGGGTTTTGAAAACGGATACGGATTAATGGTGTCTATGGGTCCTGGTTTTTCTAGTGAAATGGTTTTACTTCAAATGCAAAACAATTAAAATGATATTCTTTCTCTTTATTTCGTTTTTAATTCTTCTTCGTATTGGAGAATTGCTTCTTTCAAAAAGAAATGAAAAATGGTTGCTGCAAAATGGTGCTGTGGAATATGGAAAAAAGCATTATCCCTTTATTGTAGCACTTCATGTTTTATTTTTTCTTTCACTAATAATTGAGTACTCAGCTCAACAAACTCCAACGTTTAGTTTATTTATTCTTGCATTTTATTTTATACTTCTTGCTTTTAAAGCATGGATTATTTTATCGCTTGGAAAATTCTGGAATACAAAAATTTATAGAATTAATAGTATTCCATCAATAAAAAAAGGAGCATATAAATATTTCAAACATCCCAACTACTTAATTGTTATTTTAGAAATTGCATTAATTCCTCTGGCATTTCATTTGTATTACACAGCAATCATTTTTTCCTTATTGAATGCAATGATGTTGACTATAAGAATTAAAGAAGAAAATCTGGCATTAAAAATCTGAAATTTATGAAACATATTGTAAAAATAAAATTAATAGAAAAGGTTACTCATGATGTATTGAAAGTAGTTACTGATAAGCCCATGGAGTACAACTTTACACCAGGACAAGCTACAAAAATTTCGATAAATAAAAATAATTGGAAAGAGAAGAAAAGCCCTTTCACTTTTACATGTTTACCTGAAGTTGACTACCTTGAGTTTACTATAAAAACATATCCTTCACACAAAAGTGTTACTAATGAATTACTGCATTTGAAAATAAGTGATGAGCTGATTTTACATGATGTGTTTGGTGCTATTAGTTACAAAGGCGAAGGTGTATTTATTGCTGGAGGTGCAGGCGTTACACCTTTTATTTCCATTTTCAGATTTCTAGAATCGAAGAATGAAATCGGAAATAACAAACTAATCTTTGCAAACAAAAAAAAGGAAGATATCATACTTGAAAAGGAATTTAAAAAATTATTAGGGGATAATTTCATCAACATTTTATCTGATGAAAAAGTGAAAGGATATTCGAATGGACAAATAACTTCAGACTTTATTAAAGCAAACAGTGGCGGAACTAATAAATTCTTTTATCTCTGTGGTCCACCACCAATGATGAAAGCAATAGAAAAAGAATTAGCCGATTTGCAAGTTGAAAAAAAATCAATTGTTAAAGAATCATTTTAAATAAAACATTAAATAAAAAATCAAATGAACACAAACAGACTTTCAAAAACTATAACAGCTGCATTGAATACACAAATGACAAAAGAAGCACATGCTTCGCAAATATATTTGTCTTATGCAGCATGGGCTGGCAGACAAGGATTCGGTGGTATAGCCAATTTTCTTTTTAAACATGCACATGAGGAACGGAACCACATGATGAAAATATTAGAATACATTTTAAACAGAGGAGCTGAAGTAGAAGTAACAGCTGTCCCTGCTCCCCCAGAAAATCCTGTGAGTTTAAACAACTGCTTTGAAAAAATATTTGGTCACGAAGTGGATAATACAGAAGCAGTTTACAGACTGGCTAAAATGAGCCAAGTTGAAGAAGACTGGGCAACTTGGAACTTTATGCAATGGTTTGTAAAAGAGCAAGTGGAAGAAGAAACTCTTGCAATGAACTTACTGGATAAAATGAAAATAGCTGGAGGTGAAAAAATGAGTAGTAATGCTTTATATTCATTTGACAGAGATATGGAAAAAACAACTGATGAAGTGAGACCTGCACAGGATGTCACAACTGAAAATCCTTAAATTTTGAGTAACATATTTTCGGATACTATGAATACCAAAAAGAAAATTATTGTTGTAGGAGGAGGATTTGCAGGGATAAAACTTGTAAGAGAATTAGACGAAAATTTGTTTGATGTTTTTTTTGACTTATTACATTTTTGCTAAAGTGCAGAAATTAATAAAATACAATCATATCAATTTTTTGTAAAACGCGGGAAAAATTAAATTTCTTTTTCACTTTTTTCCTTATCAGAAATATTTAGATTCTCGTTTAATGGAACTTCTATTACAATCTTGCTTTGTGGAACTTTCTGGATGGCTTCTAATGACTCAACTTCTATTTCTTCAATATTTACAGCGTAACTACTGGGATATATATTTGAACCTGTTTGCACAGCATATACATGTGTAAAAACAGCACCAAAATATAAAATCATTGCAGAGTAATATACCCATAATAGCATAACAATAGAAGAACCTGCAGTTCCATATACAGAAGAAAGCTTACTATGTCCCAAATAATAGCCAATAAGGAATTTCCCACCCATAAAAAGTGCAGCGGTCATAAAAGTTCCTATTCTTACATGCTTCCATTGTATGTGTGCATCTGGCAGTATTTTGAATATCATACCAAATAATAAAGTTGTTACACCAAAGGTGAGCACAATATTTAAAGTGTATGCAACAACAACAGTTACTGTTGGAAAAATTTGGGGAAGCTTATAGATAAGTGCATCCAACATTCCATTAATTAGTAGCGATACTAACAACAAAAATCCAAGACTTACTACAATTGAAAATGATAGCAACCTATTAATAATCATTTTAAGTAACCCTTTACCTTTACGAGGTTTAGCTTTCAGCTTCCAGATATAATTAATTGAATCTTGAATTTCACTAAACACACTTGTGGCTCCTATTAATAACGCAATTAAGCCAACTATCATAGCAAAATTACTGTTATTAGAAAGTGCAGAGCTACGTATAGTTTGTTGAATTTGTATTGCTGCTTCTGAACCAATAAATTCAGCAATCTGATGGTACAATGTTCCTTCTACAGCTTCCCTACCATAAAAAATATCGCTGACATAAATTATAATTATCAGCATAGCTGGTAATGAAAAAATAGTGTAAAAAGCCAGAGCAGCACTTAATTGCAGTACTCTTTTTTCAATAAAATCAGAGAAAGATTTTTTGAATACTGACAACAGAGTTTTTACAAATAGTTTCATCCCAAAGTTGATTTTTTTTATACTTAGATTGCTTTAAGATTATTTACTTGATCTATTGACAATTGCTTTGTGCAGAAGAACCAATCATAACAGGTAACGCCTTCTACTCTAGTTTCCATACGATCTTTAGCAACACCACATGAACCTGCTGTTGGTAAAATCACATCGTCGCTAGGTTGCCAATCTGCAGGTATTGCTATGTTATAGGCATCAGCAGTTTGCAGTGCAATTATTACTCTTTTTATCTCTTCAAAATTTCTTCCCAGAGAAAGCGGATAAAAAATCATTGCTCTTATCATAGCATTAGGGTCAATAAAAAAAACAGCTCTCACTGCTTTAGTAGTACTTTCTCCAGGTTGGATCATACCATATTTTTTAGCTACTTCCATTGATATGTCTTCTATCAAAGGAAAAGTAATTTCTATATTCTTCATACCTTTAAATTCTATTTTTTCCTTAATAGTAAGCAACCAGGCTATGTGACTATATAAGCTATCAATAGATAAGCCCACCAATTGTGTATTCAATGCATTAAACTCGTTTTGCATACTGGCGAAAGTCATGAATTCAGAAGTACAAACAGGAGTAAAATCGGCAGGATGGCTAAATAATATAATCCATTTTCCTTTATAATCAGATGGAAAATTAATGTCGCCTTGTGTTGTTATGGCTTTAAATTCAGGTGCTTTATCACCTAACCTTGGCATCGAAATGGTTTGTTCTGCTATTGTTTCCATTTTATTGATGATGTTATTTTTATTTTTTTTCTCCTTTAAGAGTTTGTAGAAGCAGTTTAGCAACAGCATCAGAAGAAGCAGGATTTTGCCCTGTAATTAATAAACCATCTTGCTTAACATAAGATGACCAATCATTACCTTTAGTATAATGTGCTCCATTTTTCTTGAGTTCGTCTTCTAATAAAAACGGAACTACACTTGTTAATTTAACTGCTTCTTCTTCTGTATTTGAAAAACTTGTAAGATGTTTGCCCTTGATAAGTGGTTGTCCATTTTCTGCTTTTGTATTAATTAAAGCAGCAGGTGCATGACACACAAAAGCAATTGGCTTTTGATGATTGTAAAACGACTCGATTAATTTAATAGAGTCTTTATCATTTACTAAATCCCATAATGGGCCATGACCACCAGGATAAAAAACAGCATCATAATTATCATACTTTATATCACTTAATTTTAAGGAATATGCCACTTTATCAATGAGTATATTGTCTTTATAAAATCTTTCGGTTGAAGGTTTTTGTGCATCTGCTAACTCACTTTTTGGATCAACCGGTGGCTGACCACCTTTTGGAGATGCAATGGTGATATCTGCTCCAGCATCAACCAAAATGTAATAAGGCGTTGCGAATTCTTCTATCCAAAAACCAGTTTTTTCACCTGTATTTCCTAATGCACTATGTGATGTTAATACGATTAATATTTTCACTTTATTTGTTTTTATGTATAGTATTTAGTGATTGAGATGTTTAAAATATGTTATTTGTCTTTCGTGATTTTTTGCTTCATCTAAAGTTTTAAACGTGCCTAAATTTCTTCTCTTGTTTGTGATTGGATTAATTTTTATGGAATAAATTCTATAAAAACCTGTTTTTAGTTTTCTTATCATTTTAATTTCTAATTTGATTTATACTATTGTTTGGAGATTTTAATTTTTGAAATGCAAATCTTTTTCTTTTATTCAATAAATGATTTCTTTATAGATGGTTTCATCCATCTCAAATGCTCTTGAAAGTATCTACTGGAATTTTTTGATGAGATGATCCACTACTTCAAATAATAATCATCGGCAAAATTAGTAATCCAATATTTGACTTTAAATGGCCAAAACAATTGCAGGTTTAGTTTTACGTTGTCGCAGTTTTCAACCCCAAACGCTTTGCTTTTGATGTAAGATTTTTTTCCGTTGATGCTGTTCTTGTTACATTTGTTTTCTACAATTATTAAACCTTTATCGATTAGTATTTATGCTGCAGTGGTATAGGTTCAGCATTTTTCCAAACATTACTGAAAAGAACAATCTCATACCACTTGCCTAAATATTTTTTATTTAACTTAAGACACAGTTTGAAGTGTTTGACATGAAGTAACATTTGATTTATAAAAAAAAGTACTTAAAAGCACAATTTTATTTAGTGCGTTTAAGTAATAAATAATCATCTTAGGTTTTAGAAGTGGTATGGTGTTTAACATCTTCTTTTTGTGCTTCTTTTGCAATGCAAGCATGACCATGAGCTTCTATGGTACATTTTGCAGCCTTTTCATGGTTTCCATCCTCGTGATGCTTTGCAGCATCTAAGTGACATTTTGCAGCAGCAGCAAAATGAGTAGCTGCTTTTTTGTGGTTTTCAATTCCTTTATTATTTTCAGTACTTGGATTGGCTAACTTTTCTTTTTTAATTGTTTTTGTTTTTTTCATTTTCTAATAATTTTATATTGTAACTGTATTGTTATAACAGATCAAAGGTGAATTCAATTTTTGCCAAAAACATTACACAATTATTCTAAAGAGTTACTTTATTCACACATTTACCAATTTAATATGTTTTGATCTATTAAATGTAGGGTTTTCAATTTTTTTCTACATTTGGTGTTCTTAACCAACTTCATACATAAAAAATTCATTGCCTTTGTTTTTGTTCTTCACCAACAGCATTTAATGTATTCGTTGTTGGTCAAAAGACACAACAACGGCAAAATGTAAAGTCTTTCAATTTATGATAACAATCATTAACAATTCTTATATATTTTTTCAAAAAATGAGGTACTTTTGCATAACAATCTTAAGTGGCTAATACACTTAAAAAATTTGAAATTAGTTTGTTCTCTGTATTAATAAAGTAATTCTGCTTTATTAAATTCTTACTCAAGAAATTTTATTGGAGAGCAAAAAAGGAGATATAATTATGAAAAATAATGAAAAGAATTCTATAGTTAAAATAGAATCAGAAGAATTGAAAAAATTAATAGCTGAAACCAAAGAAACAGTTGCTACAAATGTTAAAATGAAGGATAAAGATCATACACATAATTTTAGTGTAGTTGATCTTTGGAAAATTCAAAGACAAAAGAAACCAGCATTGCGTTCTAAATTAACAGACAGGTGGGGAATGTAATTTTTATTCCTTAAGTTTTGTAGAGTTCAGCAATAGTATTACTGTCTAAAACTCAAGTTTTTTCAGAGCTCAAAAATATATCTTTGAAAAACTAGATTAAATTTCCATGCGAATTTGCAACAAAATTCCTCTTTTACTTCAACTCTATACTTTCGATGTAAACATGCTTGAAGAAGGTTTGTACGAGCTGACGATTATTCATAAGTTAAATGGCGATTTGCACAGCTTTCAAGGCAATACTTGGGGTAAAGTAATTCATCAAGCTTTTGTGCACATGAACAAGAGTTTCAAAAAATCAGAATCAACCATTATCTTTTGATTTACTAAAATTAAATTTAATTAAAACATTTTTTTGTTTAGATGTTTAAACTACTTATTATTGTGTTAACAAAAAATTAACAACAATGAAACCAAAACTATTCAAATTAATTTTGAGTGTATCCTGTATTTTTCTTACAATAACAACATATGCTCAAACCATTACTGGTAAAGTAAGAAGCTCAGCTGACAATTCACCAATTGTTGGAGCTTCTGTAAAAATTTCAGGCACAGAAACTGGAACCATTACTGATGCAAATGGGAACTTCTCAGTTAATGCATCAAGTTCTTCAAAACTTTCAATTAGCTCTATTGGTTTTGAAACAATGACTATTTCTTTAAATGGCAGAACTAGTTTATCTGTTTCTTTAAGATCTTTAGAAAGTAATTTGGAAGATGTGATTGTTTCTGTAGGTAGCAGAAACTCGAAAAGGTCATTAACAGACACGCCATTACCTGTTGATATTTTATCTAACAGTGATTTAAAAAGTACAGGTCAGGTAACATTTGATAAAGCTCTACAATATAGAGTACCATCATTTAATACAGTACAAACACCTGTTAATGATGCTACTGCTTTATTAGATCCCTATGAATTAAGAAATATGGGACCAAGTAGAACATTAATACTTATTAATGGTAAGAGAAAAAATTTAAGTTCATTAGTTTATATTCAAACTTCACCAGGTCGTGGAGAAACTGGTGCAGATTTATCTGCAATTCCAACAGATGCTATTAAAAGAGTGGAAATATTACGTGATGGTGCTTCTGCACAATATGGCTCTGATGCAATATCTGGAGTTATGAATATAATTTTGAAAGATAGATTTCAATATGGATCTGCATCTTTAAACTTAGGTGTTACAAGTAAAGGCGATGGTCAAACTGTTGGTTTTAATGTAAACAATGGTGCCAATTTTGGTAGCAAAGGATACATTAACTATAATCTAGCTTTTCAAAAAGTAAGTTTAGCTAGCAGATCTGGAATTGTAGATGCTAATGGTGAAGCAAGTGATTTTGGTGCTAGTTTAGCTACTGTGAATTCATTCTTAGCAAAAAAACCAGATGCTGGAAATATTAATGGATCACCAGAAAATACTTCTGCAAAGTTTTTAGTGAATGCAGGTATTCCTTTAGATGATGGAAATAGTGAAGTTTATTTTAATACAGCATATGTTTATAAAAAAGTAAATAGTTATGCTAATTATAGAACACCATATTGGAGACCTACAGATTATGGTTTATTAACCCCATCTGGTCAACCATATATTGGTTATCAACCTACATTTGAAGGAGATTTAAACGATTATAATGGAACTTTAGGATTTCGTTCAGATAAAAATGGTTGGAAATCTGATTTAAGTTTAACTGTTGGTGGCAATAGACAACTTTATACAGTAAATAATTCAGTAAATAGAAGTTTGGGTACAGCTAGCCCAATTTCTTTCAGACCTGGTGGATATTCATTTAGTCATCAAGTAGGAAATATTGATTTGTCTAAAGCTGTTTCTAACGATTTTACAATTTCTTTTGGTTCAGAGTTTAGAGCAGAAAACTATCAAATTTTTAAAGGAGACACTGCATCTTATGTTGGTACTGGTACAGATTCTTATAGTGGAACACCTGAGCCAAATGCATTAAAAGCTACAAGATCTAACTTTGGTGGATATGTTGATTTGGCTTATGATATCAGCAAACAATTTTTAATTAATGGAACCATGCGTTTAGAAAACTATAGTGATTTTGGAAATGCATTTGTTTGGAAAATTAGTAGCAGATATAAAACAGCGAATAATAAATTAACTTTTAGAAGTTCAGTATCTACAGGATTTAGAGCACCTTCTTTACATCAAATTTATACGCAAACCACCAAATATGGTTTTGTACCTGGTTCTGGAATTCAAATTTCAGGTTTAGTAAATAATACAAGCTCACAAGCAAGGTTACTTGGTGTGCCAAAATTAGATGCAGAAAAATCTGTAAACTTCA
>JAYVBS010000212.1:0-2688 GCA_043750315.1 Chitinophagaceae bacterium | reverse complement strand
CTGGTCTTACAATACTTGCAACTTTATCTTGTATATATAATTGAACAATTTCTTCTCCATCAAACTTCCCGTAATTTTTTATTGTTACACTAACCTTTATTGATTTTAAATTTTTATTATTGATGATTAAATTTGAGTAATCAAATTTAGTATAACTTAAACCAAAGCCAAATGGATAAAGGGGTTCATTAGATTCATCAGTATAATGCGACCAAAATACCTCTTTTTTGGGACCCGGTCTACCTGTATTAAAATGATTGTAGTAAAGTGGAAGTTGACCAACAGATTTCGGAAAACTCATAGGTAATTTTCCTGATGGATTATAATCTCCAAACAAAACTTGAGCAATTGCATTTCCACTTTCAGAACCCAATTGCCAAGCTTCAACAATTGCAGGAATATTTTTATCTGCCCAATTTAAAGTTAATGGTCTACCATTCATTACAACAAGAACAATGTTTTTATTTACTTTATAAACTTCTTCCAAAAGTTCTTGTTGAACACCAGGCAAATTCAAATTGGTTCTGCTTCTTCCTTCACCACTCTGAAATCCATGTTCACCTAAAACCATAACAACAACTTCAGCATTTTTTGCAGTTTGTAATGCATTTGCAAAACCAGTTTTATCAGTTTCATTAATTACAACTTCGTCAATAAAATTTGTGGCATTTAAACTTAATGCAGCTCCTTTTGAATAAGTAAAATTGTTGGTATATTTAGAAAATCCTTCAAGTACAGAAACTGCTGAACTATCTTGTGCTCCTAGTCTCCAAGAGCCTAAAGGACTATTTTTTTCTTCAGCCAAAACACCAATAATTGCAATTTTATTTTGAGATTTTTGTAAGGGTAAAATGTTATTCTCATTCTTTAAAAGAACAATTGATTTTTTTGCAACATCCAATGCAGCTTCATGAAAAGCAACTGAATTAGTTAATTCTTTTTCTCTTACACTATCACAATACAAATAAGGATTATCGAATAATCCTAATTCAAATTTTACTTTTAATATTCTTCTTACAGCATCATCAATTACTTTAATATTAACCTTTCCTTCTTTTACTAAACTTTTTAAATGTTTTATAAAAGCATAAGATTCCATATCCATATCTGAACCAGCATTTGCAGATAATTCAGCCACTTCTTTCAAATCTTTTGCAAAACCATGATCTATCATTTCTAAACCAGAACCCCAATCTGAAACCACAAATCCTTTAAAGTCCCATTTACCTTTTAAAATATCTCTTTGTAAAAAAGCATTTGCTGTAGATGGAACACCATTAACTATATTAAAAGAGTTCATTACAGTTTGAACATTATTTTCAACAGCTTCTTTAAATGGAGGAAAAATATTATTGTATAAAGTAACAGTACCAAGATCAACAGTATTATAATCTCTACCAGATTCTGCAAAACCATATCCAGCAAAGTGTTTAGCAGTTGCAGCAATAGTATTATTTGTTCCTAATTTTTCTCCTTGAAAACCTTTAATTCTTGCTACTCCTATTTTGGCACCTAAGTAAGGGTCTTCACCTGCACCCTCCATCACTCTGCCCCAACGAGCATCTCTAGTTACATCTAACATAGGAGCAAACGTCCAGTTAATACCATTTGCAGCAGCTTCTGTTGCAGAGATTCTTGCAGATTTTTCTATGGCTCCTAAATCCCAACTTGCAGCTTCTGCTAATGGAATTGGAAAAATTGTTTTGTAGCCATGAATTACATCAAACCCAAATAATAATGGAATTCCTAATCTAGTTTCATTAACTACTAATTCTTGAAGTTTTCGAACATCTTTTACTCCCTTAACATTTAATACAGCACCAACCCAACCTTTTTTTAAATGTTCATACTTTAAAGCAGCATCACCATTTTTTGGTGCAGGACCAGTTACATCCCAAAAACCATTATACTGGTTCATTTGACCAATCTTTTCTTCTAAGGTCATTTTTTGCAAAAGAGCCTCTACTTTTTCATCTATTGTTTTTGGTTTTGCATTAATAACATACAAACCAAAAATGATTGTTAAAACAATTAATACAAAAAACCAGTTTTTAAAAAAGAAACTTACCAGATTATTTAAAATATTTTTCATCGATAAATACTAATCATCTTAAGAAAAATCTTCTCAATAAAATAAATTTATTATGAAGACTAATTTTTTTAACTAACTATTGATAAACTCTTATATAATCAATCTCAAATGTGGCAGTAGTAAATGCAGGATCAACAGAACCAGCAAAACTTCCCCCCATAGCAAAATTCATCAGTAAAAAGAAATTTTGGTTAAAGGGTAAAGTAGATGTATTGGCAAATGTGTAAAATACTACATCATCAACATAAAACTTAATGCTTGTAGAAGACCAATCCATTGTGTATTTATGAAATTCAGTTGTTGCATTAGAAATTACTTTTGTTGATCCGTTTCCATTACCCCCTGAAAATCCTGGGTGGTGAAGGGTAGCATAAATCTTATTGAGATCAGAACCTTTATGTTCCATAATATCAATTTCGCCACAAGCTGGCCAACCAACAGTTGGAATATTATTTCCTAACATCCAAATTGCAGGCCATGTTCCAACTCCAGCAGGAAGTTTGGCCCTTGTTTCTACTTTGCCATATTTAAAAGAAAATTTATTTTGAGATAATAACCTTGCAGAAGTATAAGCACTTCCACTATAAGTTTCTTTT
>JAYVBS010000211.1:0-6269 GCA_043750315.1 Chitinophagaceae bacterium | reverse complement strand
TAGCAGCAACAAAAAAATTAGTAGAAACTATGAATGGTAAACTTACCTATAGTAGTGACGATAAAACAGGTAACTATTTTAAAATTGAATTCCCAAGCACCCAGTAAATCTAAATAATATGAAGTCTAAATTTCTCTTATCCGTAGCCTTAATGTTCGTAGCAATGCAATTATTTGCACAAGAAAGAACATTTAAATCAATGGGTTATGACGATGCCTCAATCAATGGGATATCTGGCTCTTTAAGTTATTTCTTAAAGATAAAACCAGATGATAACATAGATCAAAGCACTTTGGTTTTGAACATTAGAGCATCACAAGTGTTGAACCCTAATAATTCTTTTGTGGTGGTTTATCTAAAAGATGAGCCAGTATTTACACAAAGAGTAGTAATTTCTGCAATAGACACAATGCTAACTGTACGTGTACCATTAAGTTCAAAATATTTGCAACCAGATGGTAGATTTATTAAATTACGTGTACTTGCTAAAATGAGTATTAGCGAAGAATATTGTAAGGATATTGATAATCCTGCATGTTGGATTTCTGTAAGAAATAGTTCTTACATTAATTCTTCTTTACAAGAAGGGTATACTTATCAACGTAGTATTAAAGAAATGATACAAGAGTTTAGCTCAGTATATACTCCAGCTTCAGCTGATGTTGATGATTTAATGGCTGGAGGATTAATTTACACAATTGTTCGTCAAGGAGCTGCATCAAAACAAGTTTATACTGCAACCTATAGTGGACAAGAAGATACACCTGCAGGAGTAGTTTGTGGCGTTGCTGATAAATTACCATATTCAATTAAACAATCAATGCCAGCAGTTTCATCTGGTCAAGGTTTAATTGCCTTAGTTCCAGTTAATGATGGAATTAGTAATAGGTTTGTCTTAGTAGTTACAGGTGGCGATAATGCAGGTTATAAAAAAGCAATTAATACATTAGCTAGCAACAAAAGATTAAGCAGTGCATTTACTGATAAACTATTGATTTCAGATGCAACTTTAAGTACTGAGGTTTTTGCAGGTGTATCTCCTTTAGTAACAACTTTAGGCGATTTAGGTAGTGAAGAAGGTCTTCTAGAAGGTATTGGAGCACTTCGTAAAAAATTCAATTTTTCTTTAGCAGATTTTAATGCAATGCCAACAAAACTTACTTTGCACTTAGAAAGTTATTACTCTGCTTTAAAAACAGATGATAGAGGTTTTTTAAATATTTATTTAAATCAAAATTTAGTTCATAACGCAAGTTTATCTGATAAATCTAGTTATATAAATGATATAGAGTTAATGCCACACTTGTTAACTAAATTTAATACTTTAGAAATTGAATTTCGTTTTCATCCAGGTAGTAATATTTGTAAAGATGGCTTTAGTAATTTCTTTGCTTCTATTAATACAAGATCATCTACACTTACTTATTTTGGTGAAAAAGATAATAAATTTTATAGCTTCTTTAATTTCCCCGCAGAGTTTAGAAAAAAACAAACAAAAATTGTTGTTTCTCCATCTTTGTTAAATAAAGTGGTAGCTTCTATTGGAGAAATTTATTATCAATTAAACTCACCTCAAAAAAGCAATTTCAGCAGACTAGTGGTACCTCCAATAGTAACATCTACAAGTACTGCAAATGTTGGCGATTATAATTTAATTGCATTGGTTGACAGACAAGATGCATTCATAAAACGTTATGATAATATGCCAGTTAAATTTGATAAAGATTTTCAAATTTATAAAGGTTTACAAGGTGCTGCAAGCTATTCTGTAAATGATTTTTCAGGTAGTGGGTTAGGGCAAATATTTTCTGATAAAGGAAGTACTGTGTTAATGGTTACTGCATTAGGTGCTGATAGTAGTGCTGCTAATGCATATTTAAGTGTTGTTAAAAATTTCAGCACACAGTTAACAGAAATTGAGAGCAATGTTTGTATCTCAAATAGTAATGGGTTAAGCAATTATTTCTTTAAAGCTCCAGATGATAATAGTATAGTTAGTTATAGTAATAACACTAGTGCCTTTGAGAAATTTTGGAGTGCTTATAAATACTGGATTTTAGGATTAATTCTGGTAGCATTATTATTAGGCTATATATTGATTCGTCGTAGAGTTAGAGCTGCTACAGATTCAGTAGTATAGTTAGATAAGACATTAAAGAATTTCTTTTCTTATACCGAAAGCAATAATATATGATTCGTAGTGCAATTGATTTAATGGCATCTCAATTAAAATTTGATGCTGCAAAGTTGGATAAAGTAGAAGCTATAGCTGCTACATACAACTATGCACCCATTAAAGTTGCAATAAGTTTTGGTTTTATTACTCGAAAGGATTATTTCGATTTTTTAAAGAAAGAAGGCAAAGAAATTGTTGATATAAAGAATTATGAAATTGATTATTCTTATTTAAGTCAATGTGATATTCATCACTTAAACTCATTCTTATACATTCCATTAAAAAGAGATTATGATGGCCATTTAATTGTTGCAGCAGCAGACCCCTTTGATGAAAGATTAGCGAATAGTTTAATGGTGAAGTTTAGAACAAACATTAAACTTGTAGCTGCAGATGATTTAGATATTATTTGGATGGCACATAAAGTGCAAGGCAGAGATTTAGTAAACGATGCTGTTTTTAGTTTAATGAAAAAAGATCCTGCAAGTTCAGGGCATATCACTTTTACAGATTCGCAACTTATTTTCAGTTTCGCTTTTTTGGCTTTTGTAATTATAATGCTTTTTTTATATAGCATTCCTACTATTATTGTACTGAACTTAATGGCTAGCTTAGCTTTCTTGGGTTCAATTCTATTTAAACTATATTTAGCTTTAAAAGGCTCTCAATCTGAATTGCATGACGATGTATCCGTAGAAGAACTTGGTTTAGTTAAAGACGAAGACGTTCCTATTTACACTATTCTTTTACCAGTGTACAAAGAAGATAAAGTTATAAGAAAACTAATTTGGAATTTAAGAGGCTTAAATTATCCTCAAGAAAAATTGGATGTTAAATTACTTATAGAAGAAGACGATGATAAAACTTTGAATGCTGTAAGAGAATTAGACTTTCCAGTAAATTTCGAGGTGATCATTATTCCTTTTATGATGCCAAAAACCAAACCAAAAGCATGTAATTATGGTTTGTATTTTTCTCGTGGTGAATTGTTGACAATTTATGATGCTGAAGATATTCCAGATACATGGCAGCTAAAGAAAGCATTTTTAATGTTCAGTAAACTACCTAAAGAATATGTGGTGGTGCAAGGAGCATTAAATTATTTTAATAGAAACGAAAATCTATTAACAAGAATGTTTACTCTTGAATATTCTTATTGGTTCGATTATATGTTGCCAGGTCTTGAAACCCTTGATGTGCCTATTCCTCTTGGTGGAACAAGCAATCATTTTAAATTAGATAAACTTGTTGAATTAGGGGCGTGGGATCCTTTTAACGTAACTGAGGATGCAGATTTGGGAGTTCGTGTTTATGATAAACAATATAAAATTGGTATTGTAAGAAGTACAACTTTTGAAGAAGCTAATAATGAGCCATTCAATTGGATTCGTCAACGTAGCAGATGGATTAAAGGATACTTGCAAACTTATTTGGTACACATGCGTCAACCCATCAACTTAATTAAAAGAATTGGTTGGGGTGGTTTCTTTGGATTTAATTTCTTTGTTGGAGGAACAGCAGTCACCTTCCTAGTATATCCAATATTGTTAGCATTCTTCATAGTATATGTTGTGTTTAACATTACCTCTGTTAAAACAGTGTTTCCAGATATTGTATTGTACTTTGCAATTTTCAACTTCGTTGCAGGAAATGTGTTGATGATTTACGTAAACATGATGGCTGTATTCAAACGCAGATATTATGAGCTGATTTTGTTCTCTGCATTAAACCCAATTTATTGGTTAATGCACTCCATAGCAGCTTATAAAGGATTATGGCAATTAATTTATAAACCATTTTATTGGGAAAAAACAAATCATGGTATTAGCAAGCAGTCTTCTGCAAGCACAGTACCAGCAATTTAATAACTATGGTTTTTTTAAGAAAATATGTAGCAGTTTTTTTAGCAATATTGTTGTTAAGTTATTACTTAATTCTTTCATGGGTTTTGCATAGAACTGGTTTTGAACATTCAGAATCTTTATTTCTTGCAGAAAAAGCACGTTTACTTTTTGAAGTTAAAAGCAATACACTCTTAACTTTAGGTACAACTTTTCCAACATTAGTGTATCTGTCAACAGTTGTATTCTCTTTATTTGGATATCCATTTGCACCAATTTTAGCATCAGCAACATTTACAACATTAATATTCTTCATTATTGCACAAGATTTTGCAAAATCCAATATGCAAAGAAGATTTTTTATTCCAATGTTGTGTTTATTGTTCTTCTTGCATCCAGGTTTAATTTATGCTGGTACATCAGGTAGGAGTATTGCTATACAATTGTTGTTCTTTTTTCTGTTGTTTAGAAGTTTGTTTATTTATTATAAAACTCAAACTACTTTCTCTTTATCAATGGCAAGTATTTATTTAACTTGTTTAGTGTTTTGTAACTACAATTTCATTTGGCTCATCTTAGCATTAGTACCTTTCGTTTTATTGATTTCTTTAGAAGGATTAAAACAATCAAAATATGGATCACCAATTGTTCAGTATTATGAGTCTGTAAATAATCGTTCTCAAAGAAGAAAACTTACACTTCGTACTGTTGCTATTTATATTATTTTATTTTTATTACCTATTGGCACGGTTTATTTATTTAGATTGTTGAATTCTTTGCATGCTGGTAATTCTACATATTTTTTAACCAGTCAGTATGCCAATTGGAGTATAACAGGTAACAACTCTTTAGGTTCTATTTTCTTGGGTGAAAACCTAGTTGGACGAAATGTACTTTCTCAAACACAAATTATTTTTCAGGGTTATATTTTATTATTAACCCCCTTAATGATTTATGTGTTTTTTATTTTTAAGGGAAGATTATACGAGCTACTTACTTTAATTGCACCATTTATTTTTATAGGTATTTTATTATTAGATAATCAAATTTATTTAACTGTAGAATATTACTTAATATTCTTAGTACTAGCTTTAATTGGTATTTATACTTACTCTGGAAAAAAGTTGGGCATAAAAAAAATGTATCCTTTTGTAATGTTAGTTACCCTTATTAATGTGTATACTGGAATACTATATTTTCAAAGATCAAGTGATAGAGAAGAAATTGCATTTTTTAGTACGTTAAAAAGTGCAGCAAAATGGAAAGGTGAAAGAGCATATTCTGAAGAATATAAAATGGCAACTTATATTAGTAATTTGATGAGTAGAGAATCAACGATTGCAGAAAAAAATAAAATATTAATGGATGATGCTGCAGCTTATTCAATTGTTGCACAACTTAGAAAATTAGGTACAAATGTAATTTTGCCAGTTGATTTTAACTTTATTACTGTTGCTGAAAATCCATTAACAGAGGCCAAATATATTTGTGTTGCTAAAGCAAATAACAGATTAAAAAGCTTTACAGTTTTAAATAGTTACAATCTAAAGAAAATTGCAGATCATGATGCATTTGTTACAACTATGATGTTTGAAACTGAAAATTGGGCTGTGTATCGTTTAGATAAGGCTGAAAAAATTTAGGCAATTTTTTTACATTGCAATTACCTTAACTACAAATTCCTTTAATAATTCTGCATCGTTAGTATTATTGTCATTTATGCCAATACTTCTTAAATTATATTGATGTAATAAAAGTAAAATTTTCTCTGTTCCTTCATATTTATAATTCCTTGATGCCAATATATAATCTTTAATAAAATATGGATTAATACCTAATGATGCAGCCATAGATTTTTCATCATTACCATTTGAAGAAAAAATTAACAACACTTTACTAAAAAAACTATATAAAGATGGAAGTATGAGTTGCATAGGGGCTGCTTTAGGATTTTTTTCAAAATATTGAATTATTCTTATGGCTTTCGATAAATTCTTTTTTGCAATGGCATCTTGAAGTTCAAATACATTATACTCTTTACTAACGCCAACAAATTGTTCAATTACTTCATCATTTATGGTATTGCTATTTTTAAGATTTACAGCAATTTTTTCGATTTCATTTTTTATTCTAGATAAATCGTTGCCAATGTTTTCACATAACAATAAAGTTGCTTTTTGAGTAATTGTAAGTTCATGGGCTTTTACTAAAGCATTAATCCAATCAGGTAATTGATTTTCATAAATCTTTTT
>JAYVBS010000210.1:0-6273 GCA_043750315.1 Chitinophagaceae bacterium | reverse complement strand
ATTATGTAAAACTTGAAACTCTTCTTTATGGTCTTTACTATCAGCAGGAATTACAAATAATAAAATGGAGTTACGTTCTATATGTCGTAAAAAACGATAACCTAAACCTTTACCTTCTGCAGCACCTTCAATAATTCCAGGCAAATCTGCAATACAAAAACTTTTATTGTTTCTATATTCTACCATTCCTAATTGTGGTGTTAAAGTGGTAAATGCATAGTTAGCAATTTTAGGTTTTGCTGCAGTAATTACAGAAAGCAAAGTTGATTTTCCTGCATTAGGAAAACCTACCAGACCCACATCTGCCAAAACTTTCAGCTCAAGAGTTTTCCAACCTTCACTTCCAGTTTCTCCAGGTTGTGCATATTCTGGAACTTGATTTGTAGGAGTTGCAAAATTACTATTGCCTAAACCTCCTCTACCACCTTTTATCCAAATTGCTTCTTGCCCATCTTCTAAAATCTCTACTTCTAAATTTCCATTTTCTTCATCACGAGCAATGGTTCCTAATGGCACTTCAATAATTACATCTTTACCATCACGACCAGTCATTTTATTTTTTGCACCAGCTTCTCCATTTTCTGCATGCACATTTTTAAAATAACGTAAATGTAATAAAGTCCAGAGTTGAGAATTTCCTCTTAAAATAATATGACCTCCTCTTCCTCCATCCCCTCCATCGGGTCCAGCCATTGCATTATATTTTGTTCTTGCAAAGTGTTTGCAGCCTGCACCACCATGTCCACTTTTAGTAAATATTCTAATATAATCTATAAAATTTTTCTCCATAATCGCTGCAAAAGTAACCCTAATCAGATTGCTGACTTTAAATAAAAAAGCTACCCAATAAAATTGAGTAGCTTAAAATTATTACTATATGATATTATTAAGGAAAAATACCTAACTCTGAATAGCTAGTTGCAACCTTATTAATAGCATTTACATAAGCTGCAGTTCTCATATCTGGGATTTCTGGATTTGATAACCAAATTTCCATTATTTCTCTAGTTGCAGCAATCATTGTTTCTTCAAGACCACTATGAACTAAATCTACCTCATCTGCTCCATGAAGTATTAAAGTTCTCTCTTTATCAGAAACTTTTTTATCAGTTAATAATTCCATTTGAGTTAAGATATGAGTATTTAGATTTTCAGTAAACCTTTTTTCCATTCTACCATAACGAACATGGCTTAAATTTTTCAGCCATTCAAAATAGCTAACGGTTACACCACCTGCATTTAAATACATATCTGGAACAACAATTTTGCCTTTTGCTGTTAAAATTTCATCAGCCTCAGGGGTTAAAGGACCATTAGCAGCCTCAGCAATAATTTTTGCTTTTACTCTAGATGCATTTTCTCCATTTATTACATTTTCTAAAGCAGCAGGAACTAATATATCACACTCTAATTCTAATGCATCTGTATTTTTTTCTAAATTTTTAGCACCAGGAAAATTTAAAATTGAACCTGTAGTTTTTCTGTGTTGAAATAATTCTTCTTCATTAATACCATCTGCTTTATAGATAGCACCTTCATATTCTGCAATTGAAGTAACAATAGCACCTGCCTCTCTGAAAAATTTTGCACTATGATAACCAACATTACCCAAACCTTGAACAACTACAGTTTTTCCAACAATACCATTTTCTAATCCAAGCTTCTTCATAATATCTGTCATGTTACAAACCTCTCGTATCCCAAAAAACACACCTAAACCTGTAGCTTCTTTTCTACCACGAACACCTCCTTGTGTAATTGGTTTGCCAGTTACACAACCAGCAGCATCTATTTCACCTGGTTTTAAAGAAGCATATGTATCCACAATCCAAGCCATTTCTCTTTCACCTGTACCATAATCTGGTGCTGGCACGTCAATGCCTGGACCAATAAAATTTTTCTTTACTAATTCTGCAGTATAACGACGAGTAATTTTTTCTAATTCGTATACACTATACTTTTTAGGATTTATTTTAATACCACCTTTACCCCCACCAAATGGAACATTTACAATTGCACATTTGTAAGTCATTAAAGAAGCTAAAGCCATCACTTCATCTTGGTTTACTTCGTCACTAAAACGAATACCACCTTTACAAGGGCTTTTGTGTTGGCTATGTTGCACCCTATAAGCTTCAATAACTTCAATTCTTCCATCATCCATTTTAACTGGAAAACGCATGCTATATACACTATTACATGCCTTGATTTGTTCTAATAAACCTTTATCCCATTTTGTAAATTTTGCAGCCTTATCAAAGCTTGTCTCTACGCTTTTAAAAAAGCTATAATTTGTGTCTGACATTTGAACTTGTTTTATTTATTATTCAATTTATTATTAACCATTTTTATTTTTTTCAATGGCACTAATTTTTTTATCGAGCCTCCAAACATAAAAGAATAAGCCAAGTAAAATAATTAGTACAACAGCAACTACTACATAAATTTTTCCATTACTTTTCATCAACTCAAGTGATGAACTAGCATCTGAATTTTGAGCAAAACTGAGAATGCTTATTAATGATAAAACCAAAGTACTGAAAAATTTATTCATTTTCTAAAAGTTTAGTTCTTATTCTTAAAGTTGTAATCCAAGTAGCAAATAATGTCCAACCTATAACTGCTGGCCAAAAAACCAATTTAATTGCAGCGTTAGAATCTTTTGGATTAAGACCTGGGTTTCCTTCGCTACCCATGCCCCCAGGATGTAAACTTTCTACTAATCTTGGCATAATCCAAAGTGTAGGAAATAACATACAAAAAGCAAAAATATTATATACTGCACTTATTCTAGCTTTCTTTTCATCAACAATGTTTCCTCTTAAAACAAAATAAGCCATGTAAATTAACACAGCAATGGCAGCACCAATTTGTTTAGGATCTCCACTGATTGGCTTACCCCATTGATAGTTTGCCCATATCATTCCTGTTACAAAACCTAGAATTCCAAAAACAATTCCTGTTCTGGCAAATTCAATAGCATTAGCATCGTTAATTGCAGTAGGTTTTTGCAAATATTTAATTGAATAAATTACTGACACTGAAAACAAAACCATCATACCAAACCACATGGGAACATGAAAAAATAAATTACGAATAGTTTGTTGTAGAGGCACTCCTGCAGGCTCAGGAACAGTAATTAAAAAACCAGCAATACAAGTATATACTAGCAATACAAAACTTAATATTTTCCACCAGTTTTTACGAAACATATGAATAAAACTAACGTGTGTTTGTAGTTGGCAAAAGTAGGGGAATGCAATTGATATTAACTATAACAATACATGATTATATTTTATAGTTTTAGTAATGAATATTTGAAAATGACCAAATTAAAAGAGAATTTAAAATTATCACTAGAAAATTTTCAACACATATTTTTGCATTTACAATTTACCTTTAATAATTAAAAAATTGCCAATAATTCTTGCCATAGAATCCTCATGTGATGAAACTTCAGCTTCGGTTTGTGTTGATGGAAAAATTGTATCTAATATAATTGCAACTCAAAGTATTCATGAAAAATATGGAGGTGTTGTTCCAGAATTAGCAAGTAGAGCACATATTGAAAATATTGTTCCTACTGTTGAAGCAGCACTATTAGGAATTGTTGATGAGGAATTGGGAAATCTAAATAACAATCAACAATCATCAAACATAAATTATAAATCATCAATCTTAAATAAAATTGATGCCATTGCTTTTACAAGTGCTCCTGGTTTAATTGGAAGTTTGTTAGTTGGAACACAATTTGCAAAATCAATGGCACTTGCTTTAGATAAACCTTTAATTGCTGTACACCATATGCAGGCTCATGTTTTAGCCAATTTAATTGATGAAGAAAAACCTAAATTTCCTTTTTTATCTTTAACGGTAAGTGGTGGTCATACACAAATTGTATTAGCTCATTCGCCTTTACATTTAGAGATATTAGGAGAAACAATTGATGATGCAGCTGGTGAAGCATTTGATAAAACTGCAAAGCTTTTAGGTTTGCCTTATCCTGGGGGACCATTAATTGACAAATATGCCCAGTTTGGGGATGCAAAAAAATTCAAATTTGCTGAACCCCAAATACCAGAATTGAATTTTAGTTTTAGTGGATTAAAAACTTCTGTTCTTTATTTTTTACAAAAACAAAGTCCTGAATTTATTGCTGAAAATTTAAATGACTTATGTGCATCAGTTCAACAAACTATTTGTAATATTTTGATTAACAAAATGAAAAAAGCAATTAAACAAACAGCTATTAAAAATATTTGTTTGGCTGGTGGAGTAAGTGCTAATAGTGGTTTAAGAAAAGCTTTTGAATTTTTAGGAATGGAGAATGATTGCAAAGTTTTTATTCCAAAATTTGAATATTGTACTGATAATGCAGCTATGATTGCCATGGCTGGATATTATAAATATTTAGCAAAAGATTTTGTTGATTTGGATTATTCACCTAGTGCAAGAAGTATTTGGTAATTATTGAAGTAAAACTGTTGCATAGGCTACTAACCCCTCTTCTCTACCAACAAATCCCATTTTTTCTGTTGTTGTAGCTTTTATTGAAATATCTTTTAAAGTAATTCCACAAATTTTTGCAATTGTTTCTTGCATTTCAGAAACATATGGCTTAATTTTTGGCAATTCTAAACACAGTGTAGAATCTATATTTATTAATTGATATCCTTCAGCATGTATTAGCTCCATAGACCTCTTTAGCAAAATTTTACTATCAATATCTTTAAAATCATTTGATGTATCAGGAAAATGAGTACCAATATCCCCCAAGCAAGCAGCACCTAATAATGCATCACAAATAGCATGCAATAAAACATCTGCATCACTATGGCCCAATGCACCTTTATGGTGAGGAATTTTAACCCCTCCAATCCATAAATCTCTTCCTTCAACTAATTGATGAAAATCGACACCTGAACCTATTCTCATAATATTTTTTTCAAATCATAAAATAAAAAACCACAGATTAAAATCTGTGGTCAAATATCTATAATTAAATTTATTTATCGTTCACTATCTGGATCAAGGTCGAACGATATGCCAAAACGAACTGTATTATTTAATGGATTTTGAGATACACCAGAACCTGATGGAACTAAATATGAAAAATTAAAATTCATCACATTATACTTGATTCCTGCACCTAGAGTAAAATATTTTCTATTGCCTTCTGTTTTATCTTCCATAAAATATCCTGCACGAACAGAAAATTGATCATTATAAACATATTCTGCTCCAATTGAAACTTGTAAAGATTTCAATAAACCAGCACCATCACCTAAAGATTTTCCCCAACTACTTATTACACTACTACTTCTATACTCTGCCAAGCTTACTGAATCTTTAAATTGATCACCAGTTGATAAAGGTGGGGCAGGAACTAAAAGTTTATTGATGTCGAATGCAAAATTTAATTTATTTACATCGTCAACAGCATAAGTGTATTGAAATCCTATGCCCAGGTTTGCAGGAATATAATCTTTGTTTTGATTATCATTAGTATAACCAATTTTAGAACCTAAATTACTTAACGATACACCCCAAGCAAAACCACCTCCATTTTTTTCTGTAACGCCATCATAATACAACGAAATATCTCCGGCAATTGCATTACCTGCTTTAAAGTTAACACCACCAACATTGCCAGAAACTAAATTTGAATTAATATAACGAAGAGCAACTCCTAAACTTAAACGGTCACTCAATTTTCTAGCATATCCAAAATCAATAGACATTTCTCTTGGTCTGAATTGAGAAATATTATTACCAGCAAAATCGGTGAATTGAATATTACCTAAACTAAAATATCGCAATGAAGCACCAATAGCACTTTCACCATCTCCTAATTTATGGTTAAAACCTAAAGTAGCTAAATACACATCACTTAAACCCAAAGATTTTAACCAAGGGGCATAAGTAAATCCTATTGAAGTTTTATTTTTAGAAAAAGGTGTTTTTGCTAAGTTCCAAAAACTTGAATAAGCATCAGGACTTGTAGCAATACCCATATCACCCATTCCTGAGGCTCTAGCATCTGGTGAAATTCTTAAAAAAGGAACTGCAGTTGTTCTTGGATTTATAGTTTCACTTACAACTGTTTGTGCAATACTTGAATTACTATTGTAGATTATTAAGCATGCTATACTAAAGTATAGAAAACATCTTCTCATTTAAATGGAGTTTAATTTGTCAATAAAAAAAATCAGTGTAGATGTTTAGTCATTAAGCTTTTTATGGCAGAATTCTTTGGTTTTTCATTTATTCTGC
>JAYVBS010000209.1:0-6275 GCA_043750315.1 Chitinophagaceae bacterium | reverse complement strand
AAACTGTAAAATGTTGAAAGAAATTTTAGCAACAGTTCCTGAAGTTAGTTTTAGAAATGTACAAGATGTTGACGGTGATAGTTGTACTTTTTTAAGTTAGCCGTGCGAATAGCTGGAACCTTTCGTGTTTGTGCTGCACCAACTGCTGCATGTAATTCGGAAATACGATAATTCTAACCAATAAATGGATGCAGGTCTGCACCCCGGTCAGCACCTCCTTTATGGTCATGACCATGATCGGTATAGCCATCACAATTTTCATAAATGGTTTTATTGTTGGTCATCACAACACCACCTTCAGCACAAGTAATTGTTTTTACAAAATCGAAACTAAAAGTTCCTGCATCGCCAATTGTACCCACATGTTTGCCTTTGTAAGTAGCACCAATACTTTGACAAGCATCTTCTAACAATAATAAATTATGCTCTTTACAGATATGTTGTAAAGCATCCATATTTGCCATACTGCCACACATGTGTACAGGCATAACACATTTTGTTTTTGAAGTGATGGCTTTTCTTACAGCATCTGGATTTAGCGTTAATGAATCATCAACATCAACCAAAACTGGAATTGCTCCAACACTTAATACAGCTTCGAAACTTGCAACAAAAGTGAACGATGGCATTATTACTTCATCACCTGCACCAACACCTAAAGCTGCAAAAGCTGTAGTTAAAGCAGCTGTACCACTACTAACAAGTTGAGCATATTGAGCACCAAAAGTGTTACAAATTTCTTTTTCTAATTCTTGCGATTTCCACATTCCTTTTCTTGCAACATCAAATCCATAACGCATTAAAATTCCTGTTTCCAACACATCATTCACTTCTTTTCTTTCTTCTGCTCCAAAAAATTCAAATCCTGGCATAAAATATTTTTTGTTGATTTTCTGATGCAAATGTAGAACTTGCTGTAATATGCAAATTCTAAAGTTTTTTCTAAAAAAAAGTTAAGGATTGTGATTATCTTGTTTGTATTGATTGGCAGTATTAATATTACAATCTAAAAAATAATTTTGTATAAAGCACTTTTACTCGTTTTGTTTTCAATGACTTCTTTTTTTGTGTTGGCTCAGAATAAAAAGGAAAGCTATGTTACAGTGAGTGGAACTGTTTATGATATTTCTGCAAGAATGCCTATAGAAGCTGTAGCTGTATTAAGCACATCTGGTAATGGTACTTTAACTGATAGTTTAGGAAAATATAGTTTCACCGTTAGAACTTCAGATTCAATTTGGTTTAGTATGTTAGGAAAAACAACAGTTAAATTTCCTGTAGATACTATCGCAAATTTGGAACAATTCAATATAATGATACATTTAAAGGTTACTGAATTGCCGGAAGTAAGGGTAAGAAATAGAAACTACAAATTTGATTCACTCGAAAACAGAAGAGATTATGCTAAAGTATTTAACTTTAGAAAACCTAGTTTGGTATTAAGTGATAATAGAAATTATAATCCTGGTGGTGTTTCTGTTGGTTTTGATTTACAAGAAATCATCAATATCTTTCGATTTAAAAGAAACAGAAGCTTAGCTGCTTTGCAAAAAAGATTATTGCAACAAGAAAGGGATAAATATATTGATAGCAGGTTTACAAAATATTTTGTGAGAAAACTAACCAAATTAGAATCGCCAGCTCTTGAAAAATTCATGAATAATTATAGACCAGATTATGAAATTATAACTGGATTAAATGATATTGAATTTGGTTATTTAATACAAAAGACTTTTGAAGAGTATAAATTACATATAAGAGAACAGCGTAAAAAGTAATATTATTTTTTTACAATAAAAAAGGTAAAATGAAAAAAAATCAATTCTTAACTGCTTTGTTTGCAATCTCAATTTTTATGAGTGTTTTTATAATGTTGAAATTCGCAAAAACGAATGAACATAAAAAGGAGAGTTGCAATCAACCATGTCCCAAAACAAATCAAGAAAACGATCATTTAATTATGAATTCGTTAAATAAGTTCATTGTTAGCCTATAATTGTTAGTTGGTATAATATTTGTTTTTGATTTAAAAACATTGTAACATGAAAAAAAATCTATTTATAATTTGTTGTTTTGGGTTGGTACATTTTTCTTTTGCTCAAACCGATAGTACAAAAACATCAGCATTTGATACAATACAAGTTGGAGTTTATAAAATCCCAAACAAAACATATTCATCTTCCGATGATGGTACAGCAAAAAGAAAAAAATACAATTCAGATATTGTATTTGGCTTTAGTAGTAAAAGAAAACAATCGAATATTACTACCAGTTGGTGGACCTTAGATTTAGGTTTTGCAAATTTTAGAGACGAAACCAATTATGCTACAGCACAGTCTGGCAAATATTTTCAAACCTATAAAAATGGTCCAGTAAACGCTAATAGCATGAGTTTGATTAATAAAAAATCGTCAAATTTGAACATCTGGATTTTTATGCAAAAGCGAAATATTTTAAAACGTCAATTGAATTTAAAGTATGGCTTAGGTTTAGAAATGTATAATTATAGATTCGAAAATAATTTGAGTTATAGAAAAGATCCTTTCAATCAAATTTTTAATGATTCTATTAGCTTTTCAAAAAATAAATTATATGTTGGTTATTTAACAGTACCTGTAATGTTAAATTATACAGCAAACCCATCTAAGAAAAATAGTTTTAAAATTAGTGCTGGTATGAGTTTTGGCTACTTATTGAGTAGTAAAAATAAACAAGTAAGCAACGAAAGAGGCAAGCAAAAAACTAGTGGAAATTTTGATTTAGAGCCTTTTAAAATTGCAACAATTGGAGAGTTAGGTTTAGGTCCAGTAACATTGTATGGAAGTTATAGCTTGAATACTTTACATAAATCAAGCACTGGATTGCAACAGTATCCATATGCTATTGGTGTAAGATTAAGTAACAGATAAATTGATATTTTGATTTATAAAGCATTTCTGTAATAGGAAGTGCTTTTTTTATTTTTGACATAATACATTTGCAATATGGTTAAGTTTTTACTTGCTTTTTGTATGCTTACTTTATCATCTTGTGTAACATTAGATGTTTATGAAAAAAATCACCTTTTTACAACTCAAAGTTGGACAAGTGATGATACATTGAATTTTAAATTCGAAGTAATTGATACCAGCAGTTATCATAATTTTTATTTTGTATTAAGACATCAAGAAAAATATCCATTTAAAAACATATGGATAGAGCTTCAAGTTAAAGATCCAGATACAATTACCACTATTAAAAGAGAATTCACTTTAGCCGATAATAATAAATGGCTTGGAAGCACAATCGATGATATTACAGATCATAGATTAATTTTTAATACACAACCCATTCACTTAAAAAAAGGAACATATAGCTTTACAATAAAACAAGTGATGCGTGTTGATCCCTTACCTTATGTTCTTAGTGCAGGAATTAGGGTTCAAAAAGTTTCTCGTTAATGAAAACCTTACAGAAACATAAATTGGCATTGGTTTCCATTACTTATTGGTTTTTACTATTATACATTGTTGCTGCATTATTATTTTGGTTTATTGCTTTGAATAATCAGAATGTAGTAATGGCAAAAATGTCTTTAGCTGAACTTTCTGTAAATGATATAAACTATTATGCTAAGGCGAATAAAATAGAAGAATTAAAATCTAGAAAAACCGCACAATATATTGGTGAAGGTGTAACCTTCTTTTTAGTAATAATGATTGGTGCTGTATTTATTTTTAGAGCAACAAGACGTCAATTAAAATTTGCTGAGAGTCAGCAAAATTTTATGATGGCCATTACTCATGAACTCAAAACACCTATTGCTATTACACAACTAAATTTAGAAACGATACAAAAAAGAAATTTAAGTGAAAAGTTAAGAAAGAAGATGATTGATGATTCTTTAAAAGAAATTGCACGTTTAAATAATTTATGTAATAATAGCTTGTGGACAGCTCAATTAGATTCTGGTTCTTATATTTCTGAAAAAGAAGAAATTAATTTGAGTGAAATTATTTCAAGTTGTGTATTAAAATATCAAAAAAGTTTTGCAACATATACCTTTAAAATAATTATTCAAAATCATATTTTTTTTAAAAGCGATATTTTGATGATAGAAATTTTGATAAATAATTTAATAGAGAATGTAATTAAATACTCGCCACAAAATAAATTTATTGAAGTGAGTTTAAAGAAAGAAAAAAAATCAATTATTCTAACTGTTGCTGATCAAGGAACTGGAATTTTGGATGATGAGAAAACAAAAATATTTGATAAATTTTATAGAAGCAGCAAAGCCATGAAAAACACAACTGGTTCCGGTTTAGGTTTGTTTTTATGTAAAAAAATAATGCAAAAACATCAAGGTGATATTATTGTTATTGATAACCATCCTTCAGGTTCTATATTTAAAGCCACATTTAATAATGTCTAAAAACAAAACAAATATTTTATTGGTTGAAGATGAAGAGCATTTGCACCATACCATAAAACTCAACTTTGAACTGGAGGGGTATCACGTGAGTTCAGCCTACGATGGTGTACAGGCTTTAAAATTTATTGAATCTGAATATTTTGATTTAATTGTTTTAGATGTGATGATGCCAGAGCTAGATGGTATAAGTGTTGTAGAGAATATTAGACTAAATAATATTGAAACACTAGTATTAATATTAAGTGCGAAAAATTCTAGTGTAGATAGAATTTTAGGTTTAAAAAAAGGAGCAGATGATTACTTAACTAAACCTTTTAATCTTGAGGAGTTATTGCTTAGAGTGGAGAAATTAATTCAAAAAAATAAACGTGTACAGTTTTCTTCATTGCAAGTAGAAAATTATGTTTTCAATAATAATAGTATCAACTTTAAAGCATTAACAGCAAAAAATTTTCAAAATAAACATCATAGATTAACTAAAAAAGAAGCTATGTTATTAAAACTATTAATTGATAATAAAGGTGAAGTTGTAAATAGAGATAAAATATTGCAAATGGTTTGGGGATATAATGTGTATCCAACAACTAGAACCATAGATAATTTTATTTTGAACTTTCGAAAATATTTTGAATTAGACCCAAAAAACCCCAAACATTTTTTATCTGTTCGAGGTATAGGTTATAAGTTTGTTGAAGTTTAAACTTCCTGAACAGGAACTACTAATTTAAAACCATTGCCATGAATATTTTTAATTTCAATTTCAGGATCTACTTTTAAATATTTACGAAGTTTGGCAATATAAACGTCCATGCTTCTACCATTAAAATAAGAATCGCTACCCCATACTTTTTTTAAAGCTTCTTCACGAGAAAGCAAATCATTTTGATTTTCTAAAAGTAAACGCAACAATCCGCCTTCTTTTGGAGAAAGCTTTTCATTAACTCCATCAACAGTTAGTTCTCTTAATCGAGGGATATAATGAAACTTGCCAAAATCGTATTCAACAGAATCATTGTAGGCATTTTGTTCATCGTTTCTTTTAATTATTGCTTTAATTTTTAAAAGTAATAATTCACTATCGAAAGGTTTGGTAATGTAATCATCTGCACCAAGTTTAAAACCTTTAATGATATCTTCTTTCATAGTTTTGGCACTAAGAAAAAACAATGGAACATCAGGATCAACGTCTCTAATATTTTCTCCTAATTTAAAGCCATCAACCTTTGGCATCATTACATCAAGTAAACATAAGTCAAATTTTTCTCTTGAAAAAGCTGCAAGACCCAAACCTCCATCACGTTCTAAAACAACATCATAATCACTTAGTTCAAGAAAATTTTTTAAAACCATTCCGAGGTTTGTATCATCTTCACAAAGTAATATTTTATGTTTTTTTATTTCTTCCATAATTGTGTTTTTAAGTTTATCAAAATAAATTAGTAATAATCAATAATAAACATTTATCGTGCCATGATTTTGTTAAAATTATGTTCAAGAATATCTTGAGGAGTTTGTTTGCATTTCTTTAATCTCCAAATATAAAAATATCTAACAACAGAACCTTGCCTTAATTGTTTAATAGTATCTGGTTGTTGAATGTTTGTAAAATAAGAGCTGTAGCTTTCAATAACATTTGTTGGAATATTTGAAGGAACAATGCAATAAGCATCATCGCCCAACATTAAAGGGACTCTAATTTTATTTAACCAAGCATAATGATGTACATCTTCTAAGCTACCAATGGCAAAAATAGATAAACCAGTTTTTCTGGATGTGTACAAATCTAACTGACCTGCAGGGAACCATTTATTTACTACAATTTTACTTTTTTGTTGCATTTTTCCTTTTGCAATATCTTGTT
>JAYVBS010000208.1:0-6283 GCA_043750315.1 Chitinophagaceae bacterium | reverse complement strand
AATACACACAAGTTGTTACCAAATTTCTGAACCAAGGAATTTTTGTAATGAACCAAAGTTGTGTTATAGCTTTAATTCCAAATTTATACTGATAAATAGGGTTAATTAAATAGTGTTTTTTGTTGATGATGTTGTAACCACAATTTTCTGAAATATTTTCAAAATCTTCTATTGAAATTTTTGTGTCTCGAATTTCCATTAGTTCTTTAACAGGTCCATTGCCAAATTTAATTATCCATTTATATATATTTTTTGGCAATAAATGATAAAAAGGTAAAGCACCTAAAAGTTTATTTTTATTGAGTTGTTGATGCCCTCCAAAAGGCATTTGCCAAGGAGGAAATCCAAAAAAAATACAACCAGTTGGTTTAATAAATTTTTTGAGTTCATTAATTAGTTTAGGTTGATCATGAATATGTTCAATAACATCTTTCAGAATAATAATATCAAATTTTCCACCTAATTCTGCTTCTACATCAACTTTAAAAATATCTTTTCCAATTAACTTTAATTGGCCTGTAGAAATATAATTATTTAATAATTCTTTAGGCAAATCAAACCGTACTACATCGAACTCAACACCTACTGCTTCACAACCTAATGCTAAAAATGGTTGTAAAACTCCTGCTTCCCCACAACCAATTTCTAAAATTCTCATTCCAGCATTTATATCTTTTATTTTTTGTATAAAAGGCAATACATGTTCATTAGCATTTTGTACTTGTATATCAAAATATCGTTTTCTATCTGCATGAAATTCAAACATCACTAAATAATTAAACTCGGCAAATAAAGATAATTTTATTAATTCTGATAGCTAACTAGTTAGTTCATTGTTGAAAACTTTGCAATTGGATATTAGTTTTCACATTTTACAAAAAAGCCCTGCAAATTGCAAGGCTAAATATCATTTCAAAAATTAATTAAAATGGCAAATCATCATTATCAGAAATATCAGAATTTGAACCCACAGAATCAGATGTTTTTGTTTCTGAATTGTTATCACCAGAACTTCCATCAGCATTACGAGAACCTAATAATTGAACATTGTTAATTCGTAAAGAAAGTGTAGCACCATTTCTTCCATCTTGTGTTGTATATGTTCTAACATCTGGTGTGCCTTCAACATAAACTTGTGTACCTTTTTTTAAATATGGAGCAATGGCAGTTCTGTCAGTCCAATGTGCACAATCTACCCAAGTAACTTTATCTTTTGGATTTCCTTGTGCATCTTTAAATTTTTCGGAATGTGCAACTGTAAAATTGATAACAGTTTTACCATTTACAGTATTTACTAAAGCATCTTTCCCAAGATGGCCTATTACTTGTAATTTAATCATAATTGTAAATTTATCTTAATAAAAAAAGCAATATACATTTTAATATAGTAACCAAAAAATTTGGCTAATTTTTTATTTTAATTGTTGGGAAATGATGAATAGTAAAATTGCAAGAATTTGCAATAAAGCACTTTTTATTTGCTTCTGTATGTAAAATTTCTGCCAAATCTGTTTGATTAATATTGGTAATTGTAATTACAGGATTTAATGTAACTGAGGTAAAACAACCATTATTTGTGTTTAAAGAAAGTATTCCAATGGGTTCATCTGTATATTCTGTTACTCTAATTCCTGCATCTGAACATAAGTGTAAATACCATAACATATGACAACTTGAAATAGATGCCAGAAATAATTCTTCTGGGTTATGCCTATTATCATCGCCTCTAAAAATGGTGTCGGAAGATGCTAAAATGTCAATTTTATTTTTTGCAGATATTGTATAGTTTCTGGAATAAGCAGCATAATCTTTTGTTCCAACACCAAGATTTCCTGTCCAATTAATTTTTAAAGTGTATTTATGTTTATCTTTCATTTTTTTCTTTTTTTAGTTTTATGCAATAGTATAGCTGCTTTACTACTCCTAACTTTTTCTGCAATTTCTAGTACTGTTAATGATTATTGTTATCGTTTTACCAATTATGTCTTATAAGCCAGTCTATAAAATTAGTATTTTTTACAAAAAGCTTAATATTTGATACCCATAACTTTGCTCTTATGCAAAAAATAATCATAAAGGTTATCAACCAATCAATTCATTCATTGCCAAAGTATGAAACTTTGGGTTCGTCTGGACTGGATTTAAAAGCATCGCTAAAAGAATCAATAGAATTTCAACCACTAGAAAGGAATTTAATACCCACAGGATTATTTGTTGAAATTCCAATTGGTTATGAAGCACAAATAAGATCAAGAAGTGGGTTGGCAATAAAACAAGGTATTATATGTTTAAATTCACCAGGAACAATAGATGCAGATTATAGAGGAGAAATAAAAGTGATTTTAATAAATCTATCAAACGAAAAAATTATTATAAATAATGGTGAAAGAATTGCCCAAATGGTTTTTCAAAAAATTGAACAAGCTGAATTAGTTCAAGTAGAAGTATTAGAAACTACTTCAAGGGGTGATGGAGGATTTGGACATACAGGTATTTAAAGAAAGAAATTAAATGAAAAAAGCATTTTTATTATTTGTTATAGCTAGTCTGTTTATTGTTTCTTGCAGGCCAAGAAAAATGGTGATGCCAATTACAACTGCCATTGATAAAAAAGATATTGCTCAATCAATACAAATTAAAGAAGAACCAATTGTTGACTCAGTAAATATTGTAAAAGATATTATGAGCAAAGTATTGCACCAAAATATTGATTTTGAAACATTCAATGCCAAAATAAAAGCTGAATATTCAACAGTTGATGAATCTCAAAATGTAACTGTATATGTTAGCATTTTAAAGGATAGTATTATTTATTTACAGATAAAAGGGTTTTTAGGTATTATCGGATTACAGGCAAAAATTACAAAAGATAGTATTACAATTGTAAATAAAGTTCAAGATAAATTTGTTCAAAAAAGAGCTATCTCCTATTTACAAGATATTTCTCAAATTCCATTTACATATTTAACTTTCCAAAATTTAATAATTGGCAACCCGATTTTTATTGATAGCAATATTGTTTCTTACAAGTATAGTAATGATAATACATTAATTGTACTCATCATAGGTTCTGTTTTTAAAAATTTATTAACTATTGATAACAATAATTTTTTGATTACACATAGTAAGTTAGATGATGTAAATATTAATAGAAACAGAACCTGTGATATAACACTCACTAATTATATATTCAATAACAACTTTTCATTCTCAACTTATAGAAGTATTACTGTATCTGAAAAATCGAAACTCAAAGTGAATTTAGATTTTAAGGAGTATACTTTTAATGAAGCTTTGAAATATAAATTTACCATACCAAGAAATTATAAGGTTAAGTAATTTAACCATTAAAAAAGCGTTACTTATAAATTAAATCATTCTTTATTTTGATGAACCATTTGAAAAAAAATATTGGTCTATTTCTTATAATTTTTTGTTTACCAATTGTATTATTTGCTCAGCAATCGAGTAGAGAGGATTTAAATAAACAAAAGCAACAAATTCAAAAAGAAATTGATGATTTAAATATCAACTTAAGTAAAATTAAAAATGATAAAAGCAAGGTTTTAAAAATCATGTCATATATCAACCATAAAATTGATGCACGAGAAAGGCTAATTAATAATATTAATAAAGAATTAAAGAGATTAGATGATGATTTATATTTAAAACAAATTGAAATCTATCGCTTAAAAAGACAGGTTGATACCTTGAAGAAAAAATATGCACAAAGCATTATTTATGCTTACAAAAATCAGAATAATTACCAATTTTTAAATTTCCTTTTTTCTGCTAACTCTTTTAATGATGCTATAAAACGTATCAGTTATTTAAAAGGTTACAGAAAGATGAGAGAAGCAGAAGCAAAAACTATAGCAAACACTCAAAATGTTTTAACGAAAAATATTGACCAACTTAATGTTACTAAACTCGATAAAAAAGCAGCTTTGTCAAATCAAAATGAGCAATTACAAGTTTTAGAACAAGACAAACAAGAAAAAGATAAAGTAGTAACAAACTTAAAGGGGCAAGAAAAAGAAATTAATGCTCAAATATCAAAACGAGAAAAACAACGAAGAGAAATAAATAATGCAATTGCTGCTGCTATACGAAAAGAAACTTTGGAAGCAGAAAGAAAAGAAAAAGAAAGAATTGCAAAAATTAAAGCTGAAGAAATTTTGAAGAAAAAAAGATTAGAAGCAGAAGTTGCTGCTGCAAAAATTGCTGCAGACAAAGCAAAAGCAGAACTATTAGCAAAAGCAAAAGCAGAAGATTCTGAAAGATTTGCAGCTGAAGAAAAAGTAAGAAGAACAGCTGAAACAGCAAAAAAAGCAGAAGAAGTTTCTACAACATTTAATGAATCTACAATTTTAAAATCTATAGTTTCTTCTGATGGGAAAACAAGAGACTATAGTGTATTTGAAAGTACAACTGAAGGTTTAAAATTATCAATAGATTTTGAAACTAATAAAGGTAGATTGCCATGGCCTGTAAGCACAGGAACTATATGTGGAAAATTTGGGATAGAAAAATTGTCAAGAACAATGACTGTTGAAAGAGATGGTTTATTTATTTGTTTACCTATTGGTACAAAAGTAAAATCCGTTGCTGATGGCATTGTATCTTCAATTCAAAATTTAGATGAATATAAATTTGTTACTGTTAGGCATGGTAAATATGTAACAGTATATAATAGATTATCTGAGGTAAATGTATCTAAAGGTCAAAAAATAAATGGAGGTGAAATAATTGGCAAAGCTGCTGTTGGAGATGGTGGTGATGGAGAATTTGAGTTTAGGGTAATTAATGGTAGCAGCAAATTTGTTAATCCAGAACATTGGTTAAAGGCAAAATAAATTATTACTCAAGTACAATGAATCTAGTGAACATTTCTTCACTATACCAATTTTCTTTTCTTGTTTTTTGCATAACTTCTACATGTTCTTTTTGCTGATAAACAAAAAAATTCATGCTTTCAACATCTTGCCAAATACTTAATGTTGCTTGTTTTATAATAGGTATTTCACCCATACCAATAGAATAAATTAATCCTTTTGCATTATTTATTTTTTCATTAACAAAGGGTACATTTTTCCAGAATGATTTTGCTTTATTCAATCTTATGGTAGCTCTTGTTAACACTGCAATCTTACCATTAAATTCAAAAGATTTGTTAGTTAAAAATCCGAAGCAGTGTTTTTTATCCCATGTGCCATGACTAACCATTGGTTTCATTACAAAAGTTTTAATAGTAGCATTAAACAAGTTGATATAACTGCTAATAAAAGTTGGTAATTCAATCTCATTATTAAATTCTTCTTTAATTACTCTTAAAACAACCCATTGATTCCAATCTGGATAAATATCAAAACTTCCATTTTTTCCAGTGCCCATCAATTTATAAAAATTAATTCTTCTATCGCATATTAGTGGAATGTGAAATAATGCCATTGCTAACACTCCAAAAAAACCTAAATACTTTGGATATTTAATTACACTTACAACACAAATCATTACTTTGAATTTTTAAACTTTATTTTTGTTTAACATTTAGTTTCATGAACACCCTCATTACAAATATCAAACAATTAGTGAATGTTAGAGAACAACAAACACTATTAAGAGGCAAAGCATTGGCAGAACTTACCATAATAGAAAATGCTTTTCTTTTTATTAAAGATGGAAGAATTGATTGTTATGGCAAGATGATTGACTTGGTAGAAGATAATTTTTCATTTGATGAAAAAATAAATGCAAAATCTGCAACTGTTTTACCTACTTATTGCGATAGTCATACTCATTTAGTTTTTGCTGCAAGTAGAGAAAACGAATTTGTAGATAAATTAAAAGGCCTTACTTATGCAGAAATTGCTTCAAAAGGTGGAGGCATTTTAAATTCTGCTAATAAATTAAACTTAACAAGTGAAAATGAATTGTACGAATTAGCATCTGAAAGATTAAGAAAATTAATTTGTTTAGGCACAGGATCTATTGAAATTAAAAGTGGCTATGGACTATCTGTTGAAGGTGAATTAAAAATGTTGAGAGTAATTAAAAAATTGAAAGAAACTTTTCCTATACCTATAAAAGCAACATTTTTAGGTGCTCATGCTTTTCCAATTGCTTATAAAGAAAATCAGCAGGCATACATTGATCTAATTATCAATGAAATGTTACCTGCTATTGAGCAAGAGCAATTAGCTGATTATATAGATGCTTTTTGTGAACAAGGATTTTTTACTGTTGACCAAACAGAACAAGTTTGTATTGCTGGAATTAAAAG
>JAYVBS010000207.1:0-2702 GCA_043750315.1 Chitinophagaceae bacterium | reverse complement strand
TCTTTACCAAGTGATAAAGAAAAATTATTAACATATAAATCTATATGTTTTCGCATCACTTCTTCTTCCATTTCTTGAGCATGTTGTTTTACATAATCAGAAACTATTGGGTAATTTTCAAAAGCATATTCAATACTTTTTCTAATCAACTTATCAACTAATAAACTTAAATTATTGTCTATTCGTTTATGAGCAACAATAGCACCTAACGGAATAGGAAGATTGAAAGTTTCTTCCCAATAAGTTCCTAAATCTTTTACAAGTTGTAATCCTTTTTGTTGATAGGTAAATCTGTTTTCGTGTATGATAACACCTAAGGCTTTTTCATGTTTTAAAACAAAATCTTCAATTTCATTAAATGGCATAAATATTTTATTTGTTGCATTTGGATAAGCTAAAGAAAACAATAAATGTGCTGTTGTATTTTCTCCTGGAATTGCTATTTCGTTTCTCGTTTCTCGTTTCTCGTTTCTCGTTATTAGATTGTTTTTGGTTTGGTGTTTGGTGTTACTGTTTTCATCTTCATCATTCAATATTCGATATTCATTATTCGATATTAGCAATGGTCCAACTCCTTTGCCCAAAGCTCCTCCACTTTCTAAAACTTTATAATTATTCAATACCAAAGGCAATACACCGTAGCTGATTTTTGTAAAATCATATTTTTCTTGTAATGCAAACTGATTAAGGGTTTGAACATCTTCTAAAACAACTTCAAAATCCAATCCTTTAGTATCAATTTTTTTGTTGACTAGTGCATCAAAAATAAAAGTATCATTAGGACAAGGAGAAAATGCAAGTGAATACATTGATGATTTATTGATTGAATATTGATGATTGATGATTGATAATAGATTTCACAGTTCTACTCAAATTATCCAAAGCTAAATTTATTTCCCATTTTGATTTATTTCTTTCACCAACATAATTTGATATGCTACGAATTTGTAAATAAGGAATTTTATAAATGTTGCAAACATAATGCAGAGCAGCACCTTCCATTGTTTCGATACTAGGGTTATATTTTTTTATGACTTGTTGAATATGATTTTTATCTGTAGAAATTTGATTAACAGTTACCGCTTTTACAATTGGCAATTTCAAATAATTGTATTGCTTAATTTGTGAATTGATAATGCCTTTTTTCTTAAAGGGTTTTGAATTTTGTTTTACCAATGCTAAATCAAAAATATCTTTCCATTTTCCATTTTCTGCAACACCTAAATCTCCTAAATATTCTTCTTCAACTAACATGGTTTTACCTAATGGAATTGTGTTATCAAAACAACCTGCAATACCTGCTTGAATAATAAAATCTGGTTGATGTTCGTAAATTATTTTTGATAAGTTCACTGCAGTAGTCAACATTCCAATACCTGTTGCAGAAAATAAAACGTCTACATTTTTTGAAGATTTTATTTTATTTTTTGCAATATCAACTTCAAATTCTGTTGCAGATGTTATGATGATTTTCATTGATTATTTTGCTTTAAATAATTAGACAACAATATTGCAATATATTTTATTGCATAGATACAATGAACAAAATTACATCGTAAATCAAACATCTTAAATCGTATACTATCCTACCTCAACACCATTTGTCTATCTGCATCTAATCTTAATAAAATAAAAATAAGAATGGTGAATGTTAATAAAGAAGATCCTCCATAACTAACTAAAGGCAATGTAATGCCTGGTGATGGAAATAAACCAATTGTCATTAAAATATTTAATGCAATATGAAAAAATAAAATACTGGCAACACAGTAAGCATAAACTCTACTAAATGTACTTCTTTGCCTTTCTGCCATTCTAATAATTCTAAACAAGAAAAATAAATAAATTCCTAAAAAGACTACAGAGCCAATAAAACCAAATGCTTCGCCTAATGATGTAAAAATAAAATCGGTATTTTGTGCTGGCACATAACGTCCACGAGTTTGAGTTCCTTTTAAAAATCCTCTTCCAAAAAATCCGCCAGAACCAATGGCTATTTTACTTTGTCGTACATTATAATCATCAGGTTTACGTATTGGTTTACTGCCTTCGGCTGCTTGATGTTTGTTTTGTGTACAATCATAATCTCCTCCAAATGCACTATAAATTCTTGCACTTTGGTGGCACTCAAAAACATTATTAAAAACAAAAGGCACAGCAAATTTTTGAAAGCTAACACACACAATCCAAACACCAATAATAAAACGCAACAATGTTTTATTACGTTTCATTTGTTTTCGAAGTACATAAATTAGTATTGCTGCAAGAGTAGTAAGTGAGATGGCTAAAGTATTAGGCTCAACAATAATCGAAGCTATTAATAGCACTCCAACTGCAGCACCTATAATCATTAAAGTTGGTGGTAACCCTTCTCTATACATTACAATAAAAAAAGAAGTGTACACCAATCCTAAACCTAATTCGTGTTGTAAAGTGGAGATTAATAATGGAAATAAAACCAATCCTATAGCTATAGCTTGAGGCTTTAGTTTATCGAAATTGGTTTCTTGTCGAGATAAATATTTAGCTAATGCTAATGCTGTAAATATTTTACATAATTCTACTGGTTGTAAGTTAAAACCTGCAAACAAGGGAATCCAGCTTTTTGAACCATTTACTACTTTACCAATTACAAATGTTGAGAGCATTAATACCACTCCAAATGCATAAGAGAGATTGGCGAATGCAGTAAATAATTTACT
>JAYVBS010000206.1:0-6295 GCA_043750315.1 Chitinophagaceae bacterium | reverse complement strand
AAGCTGGTGTTCAATATCAATGGATGCCAGAAATTGGTTTATCAAATCCTTTTATTGCAAACCCTCGACTAATGCCAGATAGTACAAAAGAATATATTGTAACTATTAAAAATTCTGGAGGTGGTTGTGTAAACTCTGACACTGTAAAAGTTATAGCATCAATAATTGATACCACACTTTCTATACTTGGGAAATCTGCGTTTTGTATAACTTCAACAGACAGTGCCATTTTATTAGTACAGCCTACAGATAGTATTCAATGGTTTAAAGATAATAACCCTCTAACTAACTCAAATGATTTAAAATATCGAGTAACTGTATCTGGAAATTATCGTGCTGTTTTATTTACAAAATATGGATGCCAATCAAAAACAAGAGATCAATTTATTAATATTGAAACCCCTATTTTAGGAATAAAATATCCTTTGAAATATGCAGTTAAAAATTTGCCATTAGAATTAGAATCGAGATTATTTGGAGAGCATGTATTATGGAATCCATTTTCAAATTTAAATATTTCAAATTCTATACGCCCTTTATTTACTTCATCTATTGAACAAGATTTTTTATATAAAATTGAAATTACTTCGTCAGCAGGTTGTTTAACAATAGATACACAATTGGTTAAAGTAATTAAAGAAATTAAAATTTATGTTCCATCTGCATTTACACCAAATAACGATGGGTTGAATGACTTTCTAAAACCTATCATGCATGGCACTAAGCAACTTCTTTTCTTTAAAGTTTTTAATCGTTTGGGCCAATTAGTATTTGATATACAACAAAGCCAAAAAGGTTGGAATGGGGAAATTAACAACATAGTGCAACCTACAGGTGCATATGTGTGGATGGTACAAGCTATTGGTGTTGATGATAAAATTTATTTAGAAAAAGGTACTACTGTTTTACTAAGATGATTTAATAAAAAAGTTTATTATTAAAATATTTTATTAATAAACTTATTTGTATTAACAAGATTATGGTAAAGATAAAAATTGCATAACTAGACTCTGTTGATATTGACAACCAATTAAATTTTATTGATGAAAAAATGTGGGTGTTCAAAAAATTAAAAGCATTTTGTAAAGAAGTATTTTGAGATTCAACTTTAAAACTTAAAATAGTAAATAATAAAACCATACCAATAATACATATCCAGCCAGTAATAGAAATTAAAGGTTTATATCTAATGGATTGTGAGGCTTTTAAATTATAGATTTCATTCATTAATTTAGCATTGAAATTTTTAGAAGGGCTTTCTAAATTTTCTTCTTGTAAAATAGTAGACACAAGATTTTCTAAATTTTTATTTGTTTCAAGATTCATAATTATACATTATTTCAGGTTCTAAATTTTCTTTTAAAATTGTTGCTAATTTCATTCTGGCTCTATAAAGTTTTACTTTTACATGGTTAGTTGTAATTCCCATAATACTTGATATTTCTTTTAAGGATTGGTCTTCAAAATGAAATAAGGTCAATAAAAAATGATCTTCTTTTGATAATAAATTTAAACAATTTTTTATCAATAATTTTCTTTCCTTTTTATCAATATCAATAATGATATTTGATATTGAGTTTATTTCATTTTCACTTATATTCTCTATAGTTTCAATAGATTTTTCATTTTTATTTTTTCTAATTTTATCTAAACAAGTATTATAAGCAATTCTATAAATCCATGTTGAAAATTTTGCTTCACTTTTATATTGATGCAAGTTTTTAAATACCTTTATAAATGTATCTTGAGCAATTTCTTCAGCATCTTCTTTTTGATTCAACATCTTTAAGGCTAAGGTAAAAACTAGGTCCTTGTATCTATCTACTAAGTTCACAAAAGCATGGGTATTACCAGCAAGCACTATTTTAATATAATGTTGATCATCTAAAATATACATAAGATAATCCTTTAGACGAATGAAATGTAATTAAGGTTACAAAAAAAATAATTTTAAAAAGTTGTAACTTAATCAAATGACTAATCGTCTTATAAGTGTATAAATAAAATTAATCAATTAAAACAAACAATTATGCAAAGTATTTTAATACCAATCAGCATGTTTCTTACAGTTTTCGGAATTATTTACCTGTTCTTATCTACTAGAAATAAAGAAAGATTAGCACTTATAGAGAAAGGTGCAGATGCATCTATATTTATGAAAGGAAACCAAAAAACTGCTCCAATATGGAAAATTTTGATTTTAAATTTATCATTATTATTGATGGGAATTGGAATGGGAGTTTTTATTGCATTGATACTAATAACTTATACCAGCTTAAATGAAGGTGCAGTTTACCCTGCTACAATTTTCTTTATGGCTGGAGTTGGATTATTTGTTGGTTTTATTATGACAAAGAATTTGGATAAAGTGTAACACAAACTAGTTAATTCATTACTATAACAATAGCCACTCAATTGAGTGGCTATTGTTATTTTGGTAAGTACCAAAACCTTATCTGGAACTTTTATTATGTATGATTTATTTTGGATTAATAATATAATCTATAAAGTTAATTTACTTTTTAAGTTTCTACAAAATACATATCAATTTCTCCCACATTTTTTGCATGAATTTTGCCTCTATAAGTACATGTATATTTTTCTTTTATTAATTCGTAAGTTGTTGATGAAATATTTACACGCCCTGGTTCTCCATTACTTTCCATTCTACTGGCAATATTCACTGTGCTTCCCCAAATATCATAAGCATATTTCTTTTTACCTACAACGCCAGCAACAATAGGCCCTACATGAATTCCAATTCTTAAATCCCAAGATGCTAAACCAATATTATTTCTTCTTATATTATTTTCTTTAATCCAATCTTGCATTTCAATACTGGCTTTTATCATACTAAATACATGACCTTCTTCTTCTACTGGAATACCTCCTGCACACATATACGAATCTCCAATAGTTTTAATTTTCTCTAAATTATATTTTCCAACAATATCATCGAAAGCTATAAAACAAGTATTGAGCTCCATAACTAATTCTTGTGGACTTAGTTTTTCTGCATGAGCAGTAAACCCTTTAAAATCACTAAATAATACAGACACTTCATTAAAATGACGTGGAACTGCTTGCCCAGTTGTTTGAAGTTCTTTAGCCACTTCTTCAGGTAATATATTTAATAACAGCCCTTCAATTTCATCTTTTTGTTTGTCTAATATTTTATTGGTTTTTACTTTTCTTAAATAGCTTCTATAGGTAATAAGTGCAATGATTAAAAAGAGAAACAGTCCCATTAAAAAAGCAAATTTTGCAAACTTCTGGCGTTTAATATCAGCCTCTTGTAACTCATTATCCTTAGTAAGTAAATCTACTTCACTTTGTTTCTTTTGTATATCGAAATCGAATTGAAGACTGCCTAATTTTCTATCAGTTTCGATATTATATAGAGTATCTTTTATAGCAGAATACTTAAATTGATACACATAAGCATTTTTATAATCGTTCATTTGATTATAAACATTCGAAAAGCTTTCGTAAACACTTTTTAATTCGCCCGGAAAGTTATGTTTGAATGCAATTTTTTCGCCTTGTTTTAAATAAATCAAAGCTTCGCCAAAATCTTTTTTTGAAATATTTGTTTTTGCTAAACCCAATAATGATTGTACGATATCTAAGTTTCCATTCAACTTTTCTGCAATGGCTAAAGCTTTATTATGATAAGAAATGGCTAAGCCATAATTTCCTTTTCTGTTATATAATTTACCAATAGCGTTATAAGAATAAGGACTTCCCTCAGAATTATTAAATGCTTTAATCGATTTGAAATAATAATGTAATGCTAACGAATCTTGGTTTTTTACGTAATAAATTTCTCCAAGATTAACAGATGTAGTTCCAATAGCGTAGGTGTCTCCCAATTCTTCACTCAACGGCAGTGCTTTTAAAAAATAATCCAAGGCTTTATCCTGGGTTGCAGGTTTTTCAAAATATACTCCTCCAATATTATTTAATGCAGTTAAAATACGAAGTTTATCTTTTGTTTTCTCTGCAAGTTTTAAAGATTGCAAATTATAGTCTAAAGCATTTGTCAAATCTTTCTGATCAAAATAAATTGAACCAATATTGCTTAAAATATTAGCTTCTCCTATTTCATCATTAATTGTTTTGAAAATCTCTAATGCTTGTTTCCAATAATCTAAAGCATCTACATGTTTTGCCTGATTGTAATAAGCATTTCCGATATTTTTTAAGGCAATTGCAACGCCTTCAAAATATTTAACTGACTGTGCTAATGCTTTTGCCTTTTGAGCATACGCTATTGCAGAATCTGGAGCTTCACTGAAATATTTTTTACTAAGTTTTAAAAGCTGATTAACTTTTGCAGTATCTGCACTAGTAAATTTAATAATTTCAGTTTGAGAAAAAACTGAAAAAGAATTTATTAAAAAAATAAACCAAAAAATATTTTTTTTATTCATCGCTGAAAAGATAGTATAATATTTTAATTAAGTAAAAAGAGGCCGTAGCCTCTTTTATTTTATAGTTTTATGAACTGCAAAATTTCGGAACCTTTTTTATTAGTTACTCTAATAAAATGAACACCTTTTGGTAAATGAGAAATATCCATTTCAATTCTATTTTTAGAAAGTAATCTTATATTTTTTTGAACAGCTATTTTGCCAACAACATTCATAATAAATATGTTATTTGTAGACTCAATATCATTTACAGTTTCTACAATAATTTTATCTGTTGCAGGATTAGGATATATTTTTGATTTTGTAATTGGTGGTTCTAATATTTGTTGGGCAATAGGATTTGCTTGTCTTAAAGCACTACCACAAATATTTACTTTAATATCATCAATTTGACCATAAAATTGAGAACCATTATCTCTAATATCTCTACCAATTGTAGTTGTAATTGTGTTATTTAAATTAACTACTATGGATGTGTTACCAGTTGCTTCTAGTATATCATCTACATACAACTTGATTGTAGTTCCAACTCTTTCACCTTTAATCTTGTGCCAATTACCATCGTTAACTAATCTATTAGAAAATAAATCTAAAACTGGAGTAGCATCTTCATAAATTAAAAAATATGCTTTGCCTGAATAATATAGATCTGTGTATTGTTGACCATGCCAACCTCCAATTTTTAATATGTATTCACCGTTTACATTTCCATCTCTTTGTTGAATAATTACCATAGGTCTTTGTTCTCCAGGTAAAGTTTTTACCCAAGCACTAACAGAAAAATCACCTGTTCCAGAAACTGAACCTGATGTTCCAGTTGAAATATAAGAAGCTGTATTAGTGAAATTAAAACTACTATTACCTGTTACATTATCAAAACCATTAGCGAATGTTACACCACCAACATTAGTGCCTGTTGCATTTCCTTTTGAATCTGCAAAATTGCCATCAGCTTTCCAATGATGTTGTAAACAAGGTTCTTCTACTGTTACAGTAAATGAACATGTTGCAGTTAAACCTGAAGCATCAGTTACTCTGTGAGTTACAGTAGTAGTTCCCATTGGGAAAATAGCACCACTTGCTAAACCTGCAATTCTTGTTGTTGTTGCTCCAGTACAATTATCAGTACCAATAGGTGTAGTATAATTTACTACAACCGGAGTACTTGAATTTACTGTAATATTTGATGGGCAAGTAATTGTTGGTGCAATATTATCTATAACTGTTACGATTGCTGTGCATGAAGAAGAATTTCCATTATTATCAGAAACTGTTAATACAATTGGTGTACCACCTAAGTTTGTTCCAATATCTGCTTTAAATGAAACAGCACCTCTGTCACCTCCTTCACAATTTGCAACAGCAAGAACAATTTCATTAGTTCCAACTATAAATAAATTTGAAGCATTTGTAGTTGTAATATCATCAAATGATTGATAACCTGTTCCTCCGTTAATATTAGAACCTACTGTATTTATTACAACTCTATGGAAAATTGAATCAGTAAAATTTGCACCATCCGGATTAGCTTCTAATGCCACTGAAGTTCCATTAATAAATATTTGTACTGCATTATCAACTGAAGCTTGAAGTGTTGCCTTAATACCATTTAATGAAGTAAGATTAAATTGTTTTCTGTAATATCTTACATCATTAAGATTAAATAAACCTTGTGTTCCAGGAATTACGACAGTAGCATAAGAATATATTGTAGGATTGATAGTGTAGGAGTTAGCTGATGGAAGACTAGATACTCCTGACCATACAATGTTACCATTGCAACCTGGCCATGGGGATGGAGTATAAATTGAGCTTTCTTTCCATGAACTGTCAGTTACTATGCTCTGAGTTGAAGAAATATC
>JAYVBS010000205.1:0-2726 GCA_043750315.1 Chitinophagaceae bacterium | reverse complement strand
TTTTGGTTTAAAAGCAAAAATGAATTTCTTAATACCAAAACTGGGTAATCAGTATTTACAGCTTGAAACACTTTTTTTAATTGCATCCAATATGCAAGTTCACCAGCACCACCAATAAAAGCAATATTCGGTAAAATAGTTTCTTGAAAAACTGGACGTAAAATTACATTTGGACTAAATCTTTCAGGATGTAACTCAATCTCAGCAATCATTTCAGTATTTGTGAATTTTAAGTTTAGGCTTTCAATTACAAAATATTCTCCAACTTTTTCTATTCTTTCACGTTTATCATCAATCAAATAAAATAAATTTATTTCTCTGCCATTTGCTTGTGTTTTATAAAATTTACTTAATTCAACATTTGTTTGTTCAACTAATTTGTTAGAGAATGATGAGGCTACTTCTTTTTTAATTGTTGAAATAAACTCTTGCTTTAAACTCTTATCATCTGGTATTAAAACTAATAACCCATACTCTGCAAATAAAATATTCAATAATTCAAAAGTTGCATGCTGAATGGTTTTTCCTTTTGTGTAACAAGAAATAAAAATTTCTACTAATTCTTTACCAAAAGTATTAACACCAATTTGACCTTTTATTTCTTGAACTACTTGTATAAATGTATCGTCAACCAACATTCTACCTACAGCTCCAGTTTGTTTAGTTTGCCAAATCAATTTTTTACCATCAATGTTAATATGCCCTAATTCATTTAAATCGGCATCTTCACTACCCATAAAAAAAACTGGTACAAAACTTTTATCTGTATACTTATTTTGTAAAGATTCTGCAAGTTTAATTGTATGTAAAATTTTATAAATTACATATAAAGGGCCAGTGAAAATATTGGGTTGATGTGCTGTTGTTATGGTAAAGCAATTTGCTTTTTCTAAAAACTTTATATTTTCTAATTGCTTTACTGAAACACTTTCTTGATAATTATTTTTGAAATATTGAACAAGTACTTTTCTTGTTTCTGCTGAAAAATTTCTTTGCTCCATTGCTTCTTGTATGCCTTGCAAATTATTTTTATACTTATAAAATAATTGAAGTTCTTTATTTTGATTTAAATAGTCTGTAATAAGTTTCGTAAACGAATTTGTTTGCTGATAAGTAATATTTGTAGAATAAAATTGCATTACAATGATTTAAAAATATTAATACAAATCTAAAACATTAAACAGTATGCAATTCTATTTCATTAGCCCCTTATCTTTATTTTATGAAAAAAGTAATCGTACCATTATTACTTAGTATGGTAATTCTTACGTGTTTCGTATTATGGATATATTTTGGTTCAGCAACTTCATTTAATGAAGAAGAGAAAACAATTGTTATCACTGAAGAAAGTATTTCAAAAAAAGATTTGATACAATTATTAGCAGATCAAGAAATTGTATCCTCACCTTTTTTATTTGAAAAAATTGGAAATCAACTTAAAGTTTGGGAAAGAATAAAAGCAGGAAAATTTAAAATTAAAAAAGGCGAAAGCTTATTAAATCTGGCAAGAATATTTAGAAATAATAAACAAGCAGAATACAATTTAGTTATCAATAAAATTAGAACCAAGAATGATTTAGCAAAACTTATTGCAAAAAATTTTTCATCAGATTCCCTTTCTGTGCTGAGAACATTAAATAATCCTGATGTTTTAGCACAAATTCGTTCAGACTCCAATACTTTGTTTTTTAACATCATTCCAAATACTTATTCTTTTTTTTGGAGTACACCTGTTGAAAAAATATTAGAAAAATTGGCAGTAGAATCTAAAATATTTTGGGATTTAAATAAACGAACAGAAAAAGCATCTGTTCTAGGTTTAACTCCTTTGCAAGTTTATATTATTGCTTCTATTGTTGAAGAAGAAACCAATAACGAAGCAGAAAAAGGAAATGTTGCAAGTGTATATATGAATCGTTTAAAAATTGGAATGCCATTAGCTGCGGACCCAACTTTAAAATTTGCAGTAAAAAATTTTGCATTAAGAAGAATTCTTACTGAACATACAAAATTCAAATCTCCTTATAATACCTATAAAAATAAAGGATTACCACCGGGACCTATTTGTACTCCTTCAATTAAAACTTTAGATGCAGTTTTAGCTGCACCAGAGACTAACTATTTATTTTTTGTTGCAAATGCAGATATGAGTGGCACACATCATTTTAGTAATAGTTTTGCAGAGCATAGCCGTTATGCTGCATTATATCATAAAGCTTTAACCAAATATTTAGCTGAAAAACAAAAGCAATAGCATTGACAAGAATCGAAAAACTTATTGTTACTTTTCCTCCCATTTCTTTTATTATTCGTAAGAGTAAACACATTATTATTCCTGGCTTTCAAGGTTTACCTCTATATGATGTAGTGGTTTTCTTCTTTCAACAAATCAACAAAGTGGGTTTAAACGAAAGAGCAGCTGCTATATCGTTCAACTTCATCATGGCAATTCCTGCAGCTTGTATTTTAATTTTTACTTTAGTTCCTTATTTGCAAATTGGTAAAGAGTTTAATGTTGAATTATTGAAGTTAACGAGAGAACTAACTCCTAATAGAAATACCTATTTATTTGTAAGAGATTTTTTAAATGATTTTTTTGGAACCCAACGAGGTGGATTATTATCTTTTGGTATATTGTTAGTAATGTTTTATGCATCAAATGCTATGATGGGTATTATTAGAACATTCGATAAATCAATTGCTCAAACAAAAGGTTGGTTATTTCA
>JAYVBS010000204.1:0-6384 GCA_043750315.1 Chitinophagaceae bacterium | reverse complement strand
AAAAGTATTTATTTCAGAAGATTCATTATAAGTGTTCTCTAACTTTAATGATTCAACCAATTTCCTTTTGCTTTCTTGAGCATCCTTATTTCCACATTCTATTGCTTTATTGAAGTCTACCAAAGACTCCTTATAATTCTGTAAGCTTGAAAAATTTTGACCTCTAAGATTATAAGCTCTTCCCCAATCATATCCATAAAATATTTCAAAAGTTGAAAAATTTTCTGATTTTATCATCTTTAATCTGATACTTTCAATAATAGAAATACAAGCATTCATATCAATTAGGGCTAGATTATTTTTCTCTAAAATCCAATAGCAAATGGCTCTTTTCATAAATATTTCATAGTCTCTATAGTCTTTTACTTTCGATAAATATTGGCTAAAATCTTCTATTGCATTTTCTAAATCATTCTGTTCATACCTTAAGTTCCCTCTTTCTTTATATGAATTAAATTTATTTACATCAAGATCAATGGCTGCAGAATAATACTTAATTGCTTTGATAGTATCTGCATAATAACTTTTATAAGACTCAGCTAATAAAAAGTGTGCCCAATATTTTTTATTTTTATCTTTAGTTATATCTAAAATATTATTACAATCTTTTAAAAGGGTTGGAACATTTTCTTTATAAGACTCAAATTCTGTAATCTCGTATCTCCTAAACAAATCAATTCTAGTCCATAAATATTTTTCATATTTGTTAGTGGTATACCAACTCGTAACTTTTTCAATTGCAGAATCTATTTTTTTTAATAAGAATTCAAATTGACTCTCGAATTTTCCAGAAGCAACCTCAAAAGTTCCAAATGTCCCAAATTCTTCTGTGAAAATATTATAATATTGACTATAAAGTAAATAATAAACTTCAGAAGTTTTATACATTAAAGTAATTGCTTTTTTGCAGTCTCCAATAATTTCAAAACTATATTTTGAATTTGGCAAATTATAGAATTTTAGTACAGCTCTATTAAAATAATTTATTCCATTATTTGGGTTTGAGGTAATCTCTTTATTTATTTGTTCAATTGCTTTTGTAATTTTATTTTGCTTGTATAATGAATTAATAGAACTGGTTAGACTATCAAAAACAGGGTTAAAAGTGATTTGTGAGTTCACTTTGCTTATTAATGAAAAAAGTAAAATAAATAAAAGAATTCTTGTCATTTATTATTGGAATAAAATATTATTTAATCTAATAATTCTCACTCTCTCGTATGCTTGAACAGCTAATTTCCTCAAATTATCTTTATTTGCCTTTAATTCATTAATGTATTTATTAAACCCATCTTCTAAATCAATTATGAAACTTTCTAGATTTAAAAACTGTTGGTTTTCATTATTTTTTTTAAGATGTAAACTAGGATAACCTTTTATTAAGGAATATGAAAAACCTAATGAATAATTGTGAACAAGCTTATTTCTTAAATCTTCTCTAAGTTTTTTTGCTTCATATTTAGAATCCATATAATCAACAATAAATTGGCAAAACTCTTTATCATTAATTTTTTTAATCATTCCATATCTAAAAGTACATATATGTTCAATAAAACAAGTACATAAAATGAATGATGCAATGACTGTATCAAGTTCACTAATTTTCTTAATATCATTCAAATCATAGTCTCTTAAACTAATTTCTATTTGATTAATTATTAAATCATCATTCATAATTCAAAATTATTCATTAGCTCATCCAATTCACACCAGCTTCAGGATTCCATTTGGTAGTTGATTTTTTTAATTTAGTCCAAAATTCAATAGAACTTTTACCAGTAATATCTCCAACTCCAAATTTACTTTCATTCCATCCTCCAAAACTAAAAGGTTCACGGGGCACTGGAACCCCAACATTTACACCAATCATACCTGCACTAGCTCTATCAATAATATAACGAGCCATTGCACCATTTTGAGTAAATACACTTGCTGCATTTCCATAAGGATTTGCATTTTCAATAGCCAATGCTTCATCAACAGTATTGGTTCTCATGATAGAAATAACTGGCCCAAAAATTTCTTCTGTTGCTACACTCATTTCTGGAGTTACATAATCAATAACTGTTGGTCCAACATAAGTTCCATTTTCTTTTCCTTTTACTTTAGTGTTACGACCATCAACTAAAATTTTTGCTCCATTTTTTTCTGCTTCTGAAATAAATCTTTCAATTCTTTCTTGTGATTCTTTATTAATAACAGCTCCAAGGTTTTCACCTGGAACAATTTTTCTGGCCTCATCACAAATTTTTTCTACAATGTGGTCAATATTTCCAACACCAACCATTGCACTAGCTGCCATACAACGTTGACCAGCACAACCACTCATTGATGCTGCAACATTTTGTGCTGTCATACCAGGAATGGCATCTGGTAAAACCATTAAGTGATTTTTTGCACCACCTAATGCCAAACACCTTTTTAAATTATTCGTTGCTCTTTGATAAACAATCTTTGCAACTTTAGTAGAACCTACAAAAGAAACAGCTTCAATATTTGGATGATCGCAAATGGCATTTACAATTTCAACATCACCATGCACCACATTAAAAACTCCATCTGGTAAACCTGCTTCTTTTAAAAGTTCAGCAATTTTACCACAGCTTAAAGGCACTTTTTCTGATGGTTTCATAATCATGCAATTGCCTAATGCTATTGCATTTGGCAATGTCCAATTAGGAACCATTGAAGGAAAATTAAAAGGAACAATTGATGCTACAACTCCTAAAGCAACATGTTCTGTTCTACACTCAACACCTCTACTCACTTCTAATACTTCACCAGTTGTTAATTGAGGTAATGAAATTGCAAATTCTGAAAGCTCAATACATTTTTCAATTTCTGCAACAGATTCACCATAAGTTTTACCATTCTCTTCACTACATAATTCAGATAATTCTTTAAGGTGTTTTTCTAGTAAAGTTTTATATCTAAAAAAAACTTGAACTCTTTCTTTAATGGGAGTTTTACTCCACGAGGGAAATGCTTTTTTTGCAGCTTGAACTGCATCGTCTAAATCTTTTGCACTCGACATTGGAACAGTTGACAAATGATTGCCATCGATAGGAGAAATTACATCTAATGTTTTATTAGTAGAGACATTTACAAACTTTCCATTGATAAAATTTTGTATTGGTTGGTATTTCATAATATGATATAATCTAATTTATTTGTAGAAATAAGCTGGAAAATTATAATATTTGCAGTAATAATCAAAATAAAATCAATATTTTTATTTTTTTTAGTTGATAATTGACAAGTAGTTGAAGAGTGCGACGCAACGATTTTGAGAAAAGATTTGAACGATTGGTTCAAAATATTAAAGCAAATTATTTTATGTTAGATGAATTAGACTTTGAAGTTTTAAGTTGTTTACAGCAAGATGGAAGAATGAGTTTTACTGTGATGGCCGAGAAATTAAAAGTTTCTGTTGGCACCATTAGAACTCGTGTAAATAAATTAATAGAAGATGGCACTGTAAATATTATAGGTAGGGTTGACCCTGATAAAGTTGGTTTTAGAAGTTATGCTCATATTGCAGTGTACGTAAGGCCTGCAACACTTAAAGAAAAAGTGGCAAAAAAAATTGCTACGTTTAAAGAAGTGAGTTTTTTAGCTATGACGAGTGGTGATTATGATTTAGAAGTTGATGTAATGTGCAGAGATAATGATCATTTAGTACAATTTGTAAATGAGATTTCGAAAATTGAAGGAGTGAATCAAACAAAAACAACTATTTATTTTAAAGTATATAAATATGCCCAACCCGACTTGGGTTTGTTAAAATAAAACCCTCTCAAATGCTTGAGGGGATTAAGTTTTACTAGTTTAAGTTTACAATTTTATCTTTAGGAAATTTAATAGTGTAAGTGAATCTTATTTTTTTAATTTCTCCTGCTGCTAATTGTAATTGCCAATTTAAAACTCCCAATTCAGCATTAACATCTGCACCGCCATCATCATTTAATTCAACTTCAATTTCTTTAGTTGATGTTAGGGGAAATTGATCTTTAAGAATCATATTAATACTTTCTTTTTTATTATTTCTTACCGTTAATTCGTATGTGAATTTTTGAGATTTATTGCTTCCTAAAAATTTAACACTACTAAAATCTGCTAACTTTTCTCGTTTAATAGAAACTCTTTTATCTCTACCCAGTGTTAAGTTTAAAGTATCGTTTGTGCTGTTTGGGTCAATAAAAGTTTTTCCAACATACGTACCTTCAAAAATTACATTGGCTTCGCCTGGCATTAAATTTAATTTTTCCCAATTGGTAATTTCGGCTAATAAATAGGCGTCTTTATCTAATTTAGGAACTGCATAATGTTTATAGTTTGTTTCAATTTCTGATGAACTAATTATAGCTGTTTGTGCTTTACCATTTGTTGGTACATCGTAAGGCAAAGCAATGTCGAATGAAAAGTTTAAAGTATTATCCGCCATAGTTGCAATTGGTGCAGCTTCCATTAATTCTTCAGTTTTAATAACTCCAGCTACTTTGCCTTCTATTGCTCTATAAGCCTGAATACTATTTTTTTGTGAAAGCTCTTGATTCATTTTGTAAACTGGATTGTAATAACTCAAATACCACGAATTTAAAATTGGAGCTTCACCAAATTGAGATGGAAGTGAAGTGGATAAAGATAGTTTTACTTGCTTCCAATCTATTCCAGTGGTTTGTATGATTTTTGCTTTAGCAACTAATTGTGTGGGACTTTTTATATCATCTACTCTTACATCATAAAATGGTGCCCAATAAGCATTGTTTGCAATATATGAAATAGAAAAATCGTATTTCCCAGCAATGGCTACTGAAAGCTGAAGAATTAATCTACCAGCACTTGAATTATTTTTGCTGTTTTCTTCATTGATTTGATTTTGCAGTTTTGCTTTTTGTTCATCAATCTTCCTCATCTTTTCCGAAAGAGAAGATTTAATTTCTTGCAACTCTTGCATTTTAGTTTTGTAATAATCCATCAGCTTGGCCAACTCGGTTACACTCATTCCTGTTTGAGTGCCTTTTAAATCTCTATTTGATTTAAGTACTTGAAACAATTCGTTATTAGTTTCAGTTGCAGTATATAATTTATCTCTATCTGCTTGAAGTTTTTGAATTGAATCTTCCAGCATTTTAATTCTTGGAGATTTTTCTGTTGGTGCTAAATAATTATTGCTAAACTCAATACCCATTAATGTTACTGCAGATGCAGTTTTAATTTGTATGCTATTAATATCAATTTGATTGGCAATGTTTTCAATTACCAATTCACTCATACCTTGTTTAAGATTTGCATTTGTTGTATGTGTGAGTTCTGCACCAGATTTATAAACAGTTGCAGATTTAAGATTAGCATTTACAGTAGTTTTTTCATCAGTACCATAACTATTGAGATAAAGAAGAAAGCAAAAGCTAAATAATATTTTTTTCATATAATAATTTTTATAATGATATTAAGTTCATCAATATTCACAAAATTGACTGAGTAATTTGCAGAATATTTTGTTAAAATGAATTTTAAGAAAGTATAGTATAAAAAAAAGAATGACTATATATTTTTTAAAGCTACAATTGCTTCTTTCGGATTTGAAGCTTTAAAAACAGAGTTGCCAGCAACTAAAACATCTGCACCTGAATTTACAATTTGTGCAGCATTATCAATGGTTACACCACCATCAATTTCAATTAAAACATTCAAATTTCTTTGAATGATTTTATCTTTCAGTTTCGATATTTTATGAAGGGTATGCTGAATAAATTTCTGTCCACCAAACCCCGGGTTAACACTCATTAAACAAACCACATCAATATCAGCCAAAATATCATCTAACAAATTTATTGATGTGTGAGGATTTACAGCAACTCCAGCTTTCATACCTAAACTTTTTATTTGTTGAATGTTTCTATGAAGATGATGACAAGCTTCTATATGAACAGTTAAAATATCAGCACCTGCAGCTTTAAAATCTGCTGCATATTTTTCTGGTTCAACAATCATTAAATGAACATCTAAATTTTTTGTTGCTACTTTTTTAATGTGTTGAATAATTGGTAAACCAAAACTAATATTTGGAACAAATCGCCCATCCATCACATCTAAATGAAACCAATCGGCTTGGCTTTCATTTATCATTTTACATTCATCTTCTAAATGTAAAAAATTGCATGATAACATTGAAGGAGCTATTAGTGCCATATATTATTTTTTATTTTTTTCTTTTTTTCATCCTTTTCCACCAATTTGTTCTTTGAATTTCTTTATTAGTATCTGTTGTAGATTTTTGTTGAGCATCTAATACTGCAACATAAGCCATATTCACAATGTTTCTTACGGTACTGCCTAATTGTAAAACATGAACTGGTTTTTTTATACCTAATAAAATAG